>JBKJOD010000470.1:0-3257 GCA_046593245.1 Phycisphaerales bacterium | reverse complement strand
CCTATCGCGCGTATCGTCTGGTCGTGGTTGGCGCAGTGGATGTCGGGTCGGAGCGGACCCGCTGGATCCGGCGCATGGGTGTGGATACCCAGTCCGGCGTGGAGCAGCCCGCAGCATGGCAGATCGGAACGCCGGTGGTGGATGGCACATCGATCATCATCATCGCGCCGGACATGAAGCGGATGGTGCGGCTGGATCGCGCGACGGGCGCGGTGCTCTCGCAGCGCGACATCGAGGATTTCAAGCCCACGCAGCCGCGCTATCTGCTCCGCATCGGCGACATGCTCGCCTGCGTTGGTGATGAGCGTGCGGCATTCGTCCACGCGGCCACTTTTGAGACGGACAAACCCGAGAGCACGCCGGCCGCGGTGGTTCCCGGGATTCGCGGGCGCTGTGTCGTATCGGGAGATTCGCTGTTGATGCCGACGGTGGCGGGATACTTGATTGTGGATCCGAAGCTTCCGGCCGAACCACGCGCGATCGCGCTGGAAGACACCGGAAACATCCTGCCACTGGAGAGCCAGTTGCTGGTGGTGGATGACGCGCGGGTGCATTCATACTTGCAATGGGAAGTGGCCGAGGGACTGCTCACCAAACGCATCGCGGAGAACGACAAGGACCCTGCGCCTGCGGTGACGTATGTGGAACTGGCGTATCGAGCGGGCAAGCCGGAGAAGATCGCGGGCGCGGTGCGCCAGGCGATGTCAGCCCTGAAGAATGGGCCGCAGAATGACCAGACGTGGAGCGCACGGGCTCGATTGATCGCCGCGCTGCAATCAATGCTGGCAACCGCACTGGAACCAGCGGCTCCGGCGGGCGCGAGCATGGGATCCAACGGTCCGAAGGCGCCTCCCGGCGTGCAGCCGATTTCCGAGCGTCCGCTGCTGGAAGAGCTGGTCGGGCTGCTCGGAGAAATCTCGTTCCAACCCGAGGACAAACTCGCCCATGCTCTGGCGGTGGGACGGTTGTCCGAACTCAAGGGAAATCCGCAAGAGGCGGTCGTCGCGTATCAGCGCGTGCTTTCGGATGCCGCGCTCGCGGGTGCGACGTGGCGCGGCCCACAGGTCTCGATTCGCGGCGAGCTTGAAGCGGCACGTCGGGTTGAAGCCCTGCTGAAGCAGCACGGTGTGGCGATCTACGCGGCCCAGGAGCAGCTCGCGACATCGGAACTCGCCGCGGCGGGGGCCACGCCGACGGATTTGCAACTCGAATCCATCGCGGGCCGGTTTCCGCTTTCGCAGCAGACGCCGGGCATCTGGCTGCGGCTTTCGGAAATGCGGGCGAAGGACAAGAAGCCCCAGCAGGCCGCGGCCGCGCTGGAGGCGGGGTTGCGGGCGGCGACGCGCCAGCCCGCGCCACCAACGGATGTGGTGGGTGAGATCGCCGGGCGGTTGATTGTGGGTATGCGCGAGCGTCGGCAACTGGCGGCGGCCGCGGGCGTGCTGCGCGGCATCCGCACGCGGTTCCCGGGGCTCGCAATGACAGCTATCGGCACACCACTGGATGCCGAGAAACTCGGCGCTGAACTGGCCGAGAAGATTGCGGCCTCCATGCGCTGGCCGCGGATCGGGCCGGTGCGCTCCGATGGAGCCCAGCCGATCGTCGGCTGGACGATTATGGAGCCATTGCTGAGCGATCGAACCCCGAGCGTGACGAGTTTGCTTCCGCTCATGAGCGAGGACGAGATCAGCGTCTGGGCCGCGCCGACCACGGATCGAACCGAGCAGCGCGAGCTGTTGACCAAGGCGTGGTCGCAAACGATTGGCGAGGGCGCGAAGCCATACGTGATTCGGGCAACGCCGGACGCTGTGTATTTCGCGGTGGTGAAGGACGCGGAAGTCACTGTGCAGAAGGTCGGCGGCTCGCCGCTGGAGTCGCGATGGAAGAGTGAGCCACTGAGCAAAGTCTTTGGCGGCGCGGAGTCGCGGTTGCGAAAACTCCCCGGGGCGAGCCAGCTCTTCACCACCCCAGCGGAGGGAGAGACGCAGCCATCGAATCTCATTGTCACGATGGATGATCGAACCCTGGTGCTGGTGCAGCGTGCCGGGAAGGCAGCGGCGTTTGATACGGATACGGGCGAGCTGCTGTGGAGCGGACGCATCGGTGTGGGTCGCGTGTACGACGCGGATCTTTCATCCGGCACGCTCGCGGTCGGCGGCGATCAGGAGATCTATGGCGATCGCGGCGCGGTGACGGAACTCAAGCCGGTCGTGCAGATTGTCGATGCCCGAACGGGCCGTCCCAGCCAACGTCTGGGCGAGCTGACCGGGCATGTGCGCTGGGTTGGCTTCACCGATTCCGGAACGCTTATCACGGCGATGGATTCCTCGGTGGTCTGCTTCGACCTTGCCAGTGCGCAGCCGAACTGGACGATCAGCTCGCCGGAAGCGATGCCGGTGGCGGCGATGTGGATCTTCGGCGACCAGTTGGTGCTCGCGGATCAGAGTCGAACGCTCTGGCTGGCGTCGATCGCGACGGGGCGGCTGCGCCAAGCCGCGCTGGACATGCCGCGTTCGCATGTGGACCTGAGCCAGACGATGGACGCGTTCCCGATCGCGGCTGTCCCCGGCACGGGCTTCGGCATAGCGACTCAGCAGGGGCTCGTGCTCTTCGGCCCCGATGGTGCGCTCGCGGGTGTAGATGGGATGGATGGTGCATCGTCGATGATCCGCCCGCGACCGGCGGATGGGCGAGCCATCACGATCGAAACGATCGCCGACGGGCGTGCCAGTGACGGCATGATGATGTTCACACTGCACGCGCTGGATGTGGCGGGCAAGACCGGTGCGGCGCTGCTCGACTCACGCCCGGTGCTTCTGGGCGCGCGCCCCAGCGCGATGACGCTGCTGGATGAGCGGGTGGTGGTCTCGGCGGGGAACATGACTGTGGTTCTCAAAGCGCCGGCGAAGTAGCGTGGCACGGGCTTTCCAGCCCGTGTTGCCTTGTGCGGCGTGGGTTGTCAGGCCGGATCGCAGTGCAGCCCTGTGTTGACAAAAAGGCAAAGGCACTTCGGGCGAAGCGCCCAAAAAATGGGCTGGAAAGCCCATGCCACTACTCAGGACATCGACGCCGGGTCCACGCCGTTCTCGATGGCGTGGATCTTCTTGACGCGCCGCTCGTGGCGACCGCCCTGGAAGGGCGTGGTCAGCCAGATCTCCACAATCTTCTCGATGAGCTTCTGCCCAAGCAGGTCGGCGGACATGCAGACGACGTTCGCGTCGTTGTGCGAGCGGCTCATCTCGGCGGTAAGCTCGTCG
>JBKJOD010000395.1:0-3813 GCA_046593245.1 Phycisphaerales bacterium | reverse complement strand
GGCCGGGAAGAAGAAGGCAGCGGGAAAGAAAGCCGCGCAGAGGAAGTGGTAAATGGGGCAGGCGGGGGGGACGGGGGGGGCGGGGGGGATGGCGTGTGGCTACAGGGGTGGCCATGTACGGCGCGCGCGTGGAATGCGGCAACCGGCGGCCCGCGCCGGGCGCACCAGCGCATGAGCCGTGCGGGCGTGCCCCCGCCCCGACGCGTTCATGCTGGATTCATGCCTCCTCGGCATGCTCATCAGAGACAGCGTCAGGGCTCGATACTCCATCACATCCAACTGCGGAAATACTTTCAAGGAGCTTGCAATGCAACTGATCCGAAACATTCGACACGCGGTCCTGGCGGGAGCGGGCGTGCTCTGTTGCCTGTTCATCGCTGCACCGGCGATGGCCCAGCCGGGCGCGCCGAGCGGGGCGTGCTGCGTGACTGCGGCGGGCGCGGTGACCTGCTCGGTGGTCACGCACCGGGCGTGCAACCGGGTGCACGGGCGGTATCAGGGCAACAACATCGCCTGCGGGCCGAGCAACACCTGCCCGCCCAAGGGCGCGTGCTGCTTCACGAACGGCCGCTGCTCGGTGACCTTCGCGCCGCGCTGCAGGACTGAGGGCGGGACGTATCAGACCGACGGCTCGACCTGTCGCCCGACGAACCCCTGCACGCAGCCGATCCGCGGGGCGTGCTGCATCACCGAGCTCAACCGTGCATTCTGTGTGGTCGTAACGGCGGCCCGCTGCACCGGCGCGCAGGGCACGTATCAGGGAAACAACGTCGCCTGCACCGCGACCCCCCCTACCTGCCCGCAGCCGATCGTCGGCGCGTGCTGCATCGCGGCGACGACGACGCACGGCGCATTCTGCCGCGTCGGCACGGCCGCGGCCTGCACGACGGCGGGCGGCACCTATGGCGGCGACGCCAGCACCTGCCGCAGCGCCAACTGCCCGACCAGCTGCGCCTGCGACTGGGACCGCAACGGGTTCCTGAACAACGGTGATTGGTTCGCGTTCATGAACGACTGGCTCGCCGGGAACGGCGACTTCAACGGCGACGGGACGACCGATCGTCAGGATGTGCTGGACTTCCAGAGTTGCTACAACGCCGCGCCGGCCGGGTGCGTGCGGAGTGGACACGGCGGGACCTGAGGCCCGGTGGCCGGATCATGTCATGAGTTCAACGGCCCGCGTGATGGCACGCGGGTCGTTGCTTTTTAATCAGTACAAGAAAACGCGGGAGCCGAGGGGCTCCCGCGTGTGGTGTCGATTGTTCTGGGGGATTGCGCTGCGGTTGCAGCACCACGTGCAGCAAGCTGCTCGTGCCACTCTGAAAGCACGAATCAGCCCTTCTTGGGCTCTTCCTTCGGAGCGTCCTTCTTCGGCTCGGCCTTCGCGTCTGCCTTTGCATCCACGTACGGATTCTCCGGGTACGGAAGCTTGGCGTCCTTGAGGAGCTGGTCGATCTTCTCGGACTCCTCCTTCGGGTTCGGATACAGCCCGGCGTGCTTCACCACGCCGTCGGGGCCGATGATCGCGACGCTGGGGATGCCGCGGACGCCGAAGTCCGGGTTGAAGACGTTCTGCTCGCTGAAGGCCACGCTCCAGGTCATGTCCATGTCCTTCATGAAGGCCTTCATGAGGTCCATCTCCTTGGCCGCGTCGCCCTTGCAGTCGATGCGGTTGACCTTCTTCTTGTCGGTGCGATCCATTGAGAAGCCCTGGATGCTGGTGACGCCGAGGATGGTGACGGGATACCCGGCGTAGCGGGTCTGCAGCTCACGCATCTTCGGGAAGGACGCGATGCAGGGGCCGCACCAGGTGGCCCAGAAGTCCACCAGCACCACGCGGCCTTTGAGGTCCGCGAACGAGGCGATCGGCTTCTCGGTGCTGGACCACTTGAAGGTGATCGGAGGAGCGGGATGGTCAACCAGCTCGCCGCGTGCCCACGGGCCGGAGGCGAGAGCGCGGAGATCCTTGAGCCGCGTGATCTGGCTCTCTTCCAGCTGCGATGCGAGTTCGGCGGCCTTAGTGGCCTTGTCGGCGTCTTCGCCTTCCTTCTTCGGGTCCGCGTTCAGCTTGGCGAGGCGCTCATCGCGGGCTTTCTGGGCTTTGCCGACGGCGGATTCCGCGGCGGAGACAATGCTGGCACGGACCTCGTTGAACTTCTTGTCTCCCACCGTTTCCTTCATGCCCACGAGCGGCTGGATCAGCCCGCTGAGCGCGCTCGCCGCGGCGGGGGAGAGATTCGTGGAGATGCGAGGCGCGAGCAGTTCAACGAGATTGCGATCCTTGATGGTGTCGGGCGAGATGCCCGCGACGCTGCGGAAGACCATGTCGCCGCCGCCGGTGGAAAAGAGCTCGGCCGCGCCGTCGTGTTTGAGCGTCTGCTCGACGAGATCGGCGAGCTTGGACTCGCGCGCCTTACGGGCTTCGGGATCGGGCGTGGTGGGCGGAGGGAGAATGGTGATGCGCGTCTCGGCGGCCTTCGCGCCCTCAACGGTCTTGTCGGCGGCGAGTTCCGCGAGCCGGGCATCGAGTGTCGTGACAAGTTCGCTGTTACCGGCGACGACACGCTTCTCGATCATCTTCTTGATCTGCGCGAACGTGGCTTCGGCGAGCGGGGTCTCCGCGATGGCCTCCTTTGCGGCATCGCGCCGCGCGGTGCGCTTGGCGGCCGGCTCCTTCACATCCGCGCCAGCGGAGTCGATCTTGGCGATCAGCGCGTCGATCTTCTCATCGGTCGGAGGCGCAGCAAGAGCGAAGGACGAGAGCGTGAACGGGAGGGCGAGCGCGGGGGCGATCAGAAACGCGAAGCGACGGGGCAGCGGCATGGAGGGGCTCCTTTGTGGGAGGAGTGTAACGGAAATGGGCCAAGAGAAGAACGGGCGAAGGGGCGAAAGGGGGAGAGAAAGCCGATAGCGACGCGAACAGCGGGCAAACGGGAGCGTTGGGGGATGTAGAATGGAGCCCATGTACCGGATTGATGTTCACACCCACATCCTGCCCCCGCCGCGCGAGTGGCCGGATTTGTCCAGCAAGTTCGGCTATGCGGGGTGGATCGCGCTGGAGGAAGTTGCGACCAAGGGGGTTGGCGGTTGCGGATGCGCAAAGATGCTGCGGGTGGAGCAGGGGCGCGATGGGCGCGAAGAGGTCGGCGCGGATGGGAAACGCAAGGCCACCTTTTTTCGAGAGATCGAAGCGAACTGCTGGGATGCGGATGTGCGCATCGCGGAGATGGATGCCTGGGCGGCGGGCGCCGCGAACGCGGGGACGATGGTGCAGGTGCTCAGCACAGTGCCGGTGATGTTCGGCTACTGGGCAAAGCCGGAGCACACGTTGGAACTGTCGCGGTGGCTGAACGAACACATCGCGGGCGTCTGCCGCGCGAGGCCGGAGCGGTTCGCGGGGCTGGGGACGATTCCCATGAACGCACCGGGCATGGCCGTGCGCGAGCTCGAACGCTGCGTGCGCGAGCTGGGCATGGCGGGCGTGCAGATTGGGAGCAACGTCAACGGACGCAATCTCGGGGAACCGGAGTTCGCGGAGGTCTTCGCCGCGGCGGAGGAACTCGGCGCCTGCGTGTTCGTGCATCCGTGGGAGATGCTCTGCGAGCCGCGTGCCGGCACGAACTCTCCCGCCGCGTTTCCATCGCCCCCGGTGATGGGCTCGCGGCTGAGCAAACACTGGGCAGCGTGGCTGGTGGGGATGCCTGCGGAGACGTGCCTGGCGCTCTGTTCCGTGCTGTTCAGCGGCGTGCTGGAGCGGTTCCCGAAGCTACGCATCGGTTTCGCGCATGGGGGCGGCTCGTTCGCAGGAACGAT
>JBKJOD010000345.1:0-18492 GCA_046593245.1 Phycisphaerales bacterium | reverse complement strand
ACGTTGATGGTCCCATCGCGGTTGAAGTCCGCCGGGCAGAGGATTTGGATTGTGCCCGCTCCGTACGAGGCGGCGAAGAAGCCGCCGGCGCGGATGCCATAATCGTGCCCCTGCAGGGCCTGGAAGTTGACGATGCTCTGGAAGCCGCAGGCGTCGTCGTTGCAGGCGATCATCGCGGGGCTGTTGGGGCCGAAGGGGCAGGCGTTGTCGTAGATGAGCAGGACGGTGTCGAAGCTGGAGCCGCAGGTCTGGATGCGCATCGGGCCGGTGGAGGGAGCGAAGAAGTAGAACCACATGTCGCGGACCGGGGTGACGCATCCAGTCTGGGTGTAGCCGTCAGTGGTCATGCAGGTGGTGTTGAAAGGCGTAGCCACCTGAGGCGTGATGAGCTGCGCCGTGACGCAGGTGTCGTGCTGCGCCGAATAGGAGACGTTGAGACGGAATGCGCCCGCCAGGACGCCGCCGAACTTGGAGACGCGGACCAGCACCGTTTGGCCGGAAGTGAGCACGAGATCAATCTTAGAATCGCGGAAGGCACCTGCATCGCTCGCTCCGCAAGTGAGCGAGGCGCTGGGCGCATCGTCGTTGCACGCGAGCTCTGTGCCGCCGCAGGCGGAGAACGCGCTAAGCACGGTGTCCATCCCGGTGTCGGTGCCACTCGCGTCGTGGGTGCCGCAGGTGTCGATGTGGAGCGTGCCGCCATCGCACGCGGTGTAGGAGTACCAGACGTCTGCATTGCCAGCCGAACCGCCGCAGCTCCCGGTGCCGTCATTCGTAGCACCGAACAGATTGCCGAAGAAGGTCCCTCCTGCGTCTACGTTCAGCGCGCTGGCGCACGCGTCGTTGGCGGGTATGAGGCGGACATTCAGAAGGAATGGCGACAGCGGCTTGCTGCCGAACTGCGCGACGCGGATAAAGACCTGTTGGCCGGGGGTCAGGGTAGTGGAAACAGCGGAGTCAAAGTTGCTGCCGGCGAAGGTGCAGACGTAAGGCCCGCCCGAGTCATCGTTGCAGACGATTTCCGTGCCGCCGCAGGCGGTGAAGAGTGTGACAACGGAGTCCATTCCCTGATCGGTGTAGCCGTAGTCGTTGGTCCCGCATGTGCTGACCACGAGGGTGCCGCCAAAGGTGCTGGGGGCGGTAAAAACGTACCAGACATCGGGGTTGGTGTTCGCGGCGCCGCACGACGAGCCACCATCGTTGGTCGCGCCGCAGTTGTAGCCGATGAACGTGCCCTGCGAGGAGACATTCTGTGCCGCGGAGCAGGTGTCGTTGGAAGGCACCGACAAGGAGGGGAAGGTGAGGATGGAGTTCCAAGTGGCCAGAACGTTCGGACGCGGGCCGATGTTCTGCGTGGCGGGGTTCGCGCCGTTCTGCTGGGCCGATCCCTGGGCGCGAAGATTGTTCCGCGTGTTGCTGGGCGCGGGAGAAAAACCGAATCGTGTCTTGTAGATGGAGGAATACAGCGCGACCGCGCTGCTCACGATCGGCGTGGCGCTGGAGGTTCCACTGAATCCGGCGGTGTATCGCTCATTCACGGTGACGTTATACAGATCGCCGTAGCCGGTAGTGTAGACGTTCTCGCCGTAGCCCTGCAGGTCAACGGTCGAGCCGTAGCAGGAGAAGCCCAGCCGGGAGCGATCAGTCGAGCTACCGCCGGGGGGAGAGGCCGCGCCGACGATGATGTCGCCCGAGTCGTTGGCCGCGAGGAAGGGGTAGAACCCTCCGTGACCCGTGGTGTATGCCGCAGTGTCCAGATCCTGCGAGCCATTGCCAGCTGCGGCGACGACGTGCACGCCGCTGCCAATAGCCGCCACGATCGCGTTGTACACCGATTGCTGCCACTCCGAGGGAACCAGCCCGAACTGTGTGCCGGCGGGAACTCCGGTGTAGTTTGGTCCTGCGGCCTGTTGCTCGATGACGACCACGCCACCTGTGCCAACAGCGGCGGCTGAGGCGGTGATAGCGTTGGCCAGGTTGTACCCGCCCGGATTCGTGTTCGCCGCCGCGACGTAGAACTGCGCGCCGAACGCGCCGCCCTGGGTGCCGATGTTGTCGTTGCGGCTGCCAAGCTCGCCGAGCACGGCGGTGCCGTGGTTGTTGTCGGCAAATGGGTCGGAAGCGTTGGCCACCAGCGAGGTCACGCTGGGCAGGTCGATGTGGGCCGTGTTCCAGGAATACTCGCAGTCGGCGATCTTGACGGCCGAGCCGTCGCCGCCCGCGAGCAGCCGGACGCCATAGGCGTTGATGCCCTCGGTGCTGACTTTCAAGTATCCCTGATTGTTGCGATAATCACCAGCGGCAGGAAGGGGCATCGCGTCGGGCGCTTGCTCGGCCATCTCGACGATGCTCAGCGAGTTGAAGTCGTCGATCACCGCGATGGTGTCCATCCCGGCGGGAATGCTCAGGAAAAACTCACCGTTCATGTCGGTGAGCATCTTGCCCAGTGTGCGCATCGCGGTGTTGCGCATTTCATCCAGACGCTCCTCGCTCAGCGTGTGGTGCATCTTGGACCAGGTGCAGCCGAGCGCGGCGTACTTCGCGAGCATGGCTTGCACGGCGGCGTCCTTGATCTGGCCGGTGCCGAGATCAACTAAACCGCCGACGCTCTCCTTCGCATCGCGGAGACGCACCTTCGCGTCCGCGTTGAACTTCACGATGATGGCATCGGAGCGCATGCCTGGCATCTTGCCATCGCGCATGGCCTTGCAGGGGTACGAGGGGCACCCGGGCCAATGCAGCGCGGAGATGTCCTCCGTCACCTTCACCGGCGTCGGATCCCCGGGAACCTGCGCCATCACTGAACAACTCAGACCACCCACGGCAATGACAGCCGCGGCACAGTTCAACAAATGCCAGTTCATGCTCGCACTCCTTTTTTGCCGCATCGCCCGAGTGTGCTCGGAAACAAGGCGGGACACACCAATACCCAAATGGAAGCGGAAAATCTCCGCTCACCAGGGAAACGACGCTACCGACTTTGGAACACAACGGGCGTCTTGGGCCGCTGGATGGATCGTGCTTGTAGTTCGATGCTCAGGGCGCGCGTGCTTTCAACGATCGATCGCCTTGCTCGCGCAGAGTACCGTAAAAATCCCAGACATGCAAGCCAATACGAGTCAATCTTTCATTGCATGTGCGAACTCTGTGGACAAACCCAAAGTCCCCCAAATGGGTGCATTGCACGTAGCCCGACCAGCCGGAACATCGAAGGCATGGGCGATTTGATCAACAGCCCGATCGGCCAAGACTGGCCTGGGCGGCCGCGGGATCAGCATCCGGCAAACCACGCAGAAAGAAAGTCGAAAATGTCCTGCACGTTCAGGCCGTTCGTGCCGTTGAAGTCCGCCGTCGCTTGGCCTGCAAACCATGCTGCCAGGAAGTCAAAGATGTCCTGCACACTCAACCCGCCGGTGCCGTTGAAATCCGGTGCGCACGGGAGCGCTCGCGTCCACATGGCGGCCGGGATCACCGCCCGAGTTCCTCCAAGAGGCCGATAGCGCACGATGAGGCCCGCTCCCCCGCCCCCCTCGAAAAACTCGACGCGGAGTTTGTGCCGACCGGCCTTGAGGCCGATGTCCGCAAACTTCTCGGTCATTCCATGCGAGCCATCGTTGTTGATCAGGAGCGTCGTGCCCACGTATAGCTTCGATCCGTCGTCGGACTCCACGCTCAGTGTGTACACATTGTCAGCCGGTACGTTGATCCATCCTTCCATGACCGCACCGATGTTGTCGGTCCGGGTTGAAGTCGAAAAAACACCAGTGGTTGACGCGATGTTGATGTCCGCAAGGGCTTCACGCAGAAATGGAGTGAGCGAACTGAAGTTGGGAATGGAGGTCGGAGCTGTCAGGTCATACCAGGAGACGTTGATACCCGCCGCAGAGAAAAATGGCGGATCTGGATCACGGAAGCTGGTTGGATTGAGAACGAAAATGGTTGCCGCGGCGGTCGCGGTATTGCCCAAGCCATCGGCGATTACGTATGAAAACGAGTCCAACCCGCTGGACAGGGTTGCCGGGGTGTACAGCAATCGGTCCCGACCACCCGGGCCGGATCCGATCGATCGAGAGATCGCACCGCCGCGCGTACTTGTCGGGGAAAAGCTCTGGACGGTCATGGCTGCTCCGGTGGAGTGCCAGTCATTCGCCAGCACATCCACGGCCAGTGGTGCTGCGGGATTGACCACAGTACCGGCGTGATCGGGAACCGCATGACAGGGGCTCTGGGTCCCCACCGTGAAAGAGCCGACCCAGGTCTGCCAGCTGCTTGTCCCGCGATACTCGCCGATGTGCCAGAACGTGGTGTCGTCGGCCGGATCGATGGCGATGGCGTAATAGTCGCCCCATCTGCCGCCGCCATCAGAATCGCCGGTCTTTGTGACCGTGGGCACGCCCATTCGCCCGGCTGGGTCGGATGGCAGGCGCCCGGCGATCGAAACCGCAACCCGGCTGGCCACGCTGGTCTGACCAAGAGCAACGCCAAGCTCACCGGTTGCGTTGACGCCGATGGCGGGGAAGAGAGTCCAGTTCAGGCCACCGGCGTCGATGTCGCCGGATTGGGAGCGTGTGACGGTGCCGGACGCGGGCCAAGTGCCAGTGTTGAGTTCGTGCCACCGAGCGACGTTGCGACCGCCGACCATGGCGTTGTGACAGACGTAGAGCTTGCCGTTGCGCCACATGGGCATGGTCATGCCGGCGCTCGAGACATCCGAGCCATTCAGTGTTGGGGCGCTCCCCGCACCCGTATACGACGGGGTTGGGATGTTGGCGCTCGAAAGCGTCGGGGCGGTCAACGCGTTGTTCACGGCGTAGACCGTCAGCGTTGTCGAGTTGGTGAGCGTGGCGAGATAGGCGTTTGCGGGATTGCCAAAGTGCAGCGCGGGTTGCACGACATAGCCGCTGGCCATGCGCAGGGTGTTGTACGTGGCTGTGCCGCCTGAGAGCAGCGCGGACTTGTCAAACACACGCAGAGCAAAGCCGTAATACCCGCTGCTCGGATTCAGGCCGAAGAGATTTCCTGTGACGTAGTACGCGTTCTGGTCGTACCCGGCGCCGGGGAAATCCCACCAGGCGGTGTTTGCGCCGATCGTCATTACCGCGTCGGTGCGATATTTGAACCAAGTGCCATTCGGGTCCGCATCGTCTGAGACGGCGATGTCCACCCATGCCTCGGTGGTTCCATACGTCTCCAGCGTCACCACAACAAACCGCTGCGCGTAGTGATCGAAGAAGCACTTGGTGTCGAACACAAACCCACCCGCGCCGAGCGGCTCGAAAAATCCCGGGTTTCCACTGCTGTCCAGCGGCGACGCGAAGGTCTGCACTCCCGCCTTCGTGTAAAAGGCGATCCGCGAGTTGACGGTGACCACGATGTGGTTGGGACCGACCGCCAGCGTGGGATCCGGTGGATTCCAGCCCGTCGAAGAGATCGCGGGGAACATCGCCCCGGAGTTCGTGCGGCCCTCCTCCAGCGATGCCTCCGCGCGAAGGGTGTTGGGCTCGCCCGCTTCCGCTGGTGCGGGCTTGGTGTGCGGGGGAAGGTGTTCTCGCACCAGTCGCGGCTCGCCCGGGAAAAGATCCTCGGGCTGGATGGGAAACTTGGTCGTGTCGATGATTGTCGCCTGTGCCGAACCTTGGACCGATCGGTTCTCCGCAGTGACATTTGTTGTTCCCAGCCGCGACGGGCCGGGAGCACGTTCACCCGCGTCGGGCTGGGCCGAAGGAGCGAGCACAACCCGATCGATGTGTGCAACCGATGCATCGTGCCCCGCGATGATCGCGGGCCCTAGCGAGCATCCGACCCCGAAGGCGATCAGGATGACAGTGCTGGCGCTGAGCACAGGTTTCAGAGATGCGGCCATTCCAACTCCCATCTTGGCAACTGCCCCACGCCGGAAGTGAACGTACCTCCGGGATGGCTGCGCAGCAACGCACACACCAAGAAAGGGCGATGAATCAAACTTTAGTCCGGTTTACATCGGCGTGTTGAGGTCGCTCTCGCCAAGGAGCCGAAACTCCTTGCGCCGAAGAATCTGCCCCGCGAGCGTCGCATCGTCAACGGCGACGGCAATCGTCGCGTGGTGAGAGGGACAGTCCAAGAGTGGATATGCGAAGCGAATGTTCAGCTCAGCCCCGAGCAGATACAGGCACATGCGCTCCAGCGTGTGCGTCTTGTTCAGTTCCACCAGCAGCAGATTCACCTCGCTGAAGGGGAGTTGATGGCGAGCGAGTACCAGGCGAGTCTCGTGTGAGTTGGAGGTGATGAGCCGCACCACGGCGTGATCCGAGGCATCGTGGACGCTGATCGCCAGGAGACGCACGGCGGCGTGATCGAGCGTACGCACCAGGTCGTGTAACTTGCCGACGCGGTTATCAAGGAAGACGCTGAACTGCGTGACCGTCGGCGGGGCGTACCCCTGCGTGGTCTCTGTTGGCATGGACGCCTGCGACATGGGCCTCTCCGATGGCCCGCCAGAAGCGGCGGGAAGCACGCGGGCGTACACGACGCCGCGCCATGAGCGTACACCAAATCCGGAATCGGCACCCGGGCGAGCAGTCTCCGGGGTGATTCGGTCTGATGATGCTCGACCCGTCCCCCCCTCGATCATGGAAAAACAGCGGCACGGGCGTGTGCCCGTGCCGCATGGAGTCAAGCGGAGAAGCTGGAGCCGCACCCGCAGGTGCTGGTGGCGTTTGGGTTGCCGAAGACGAACCCGCGCCCCATGATCTCGTCCTTGAAGTCGATCGTGGTGCCGTTGAGGTACAGCAGCGACTTGGGGTCCACGATGATCTTGATGCCGTGCTGCTCGAAGAGCTCGTCGGTCTCTTTCTGGCTCTCCGTCAGGTCCAGCAGATAGCTGAAGCCGGAGCAGCCGCCGCCCTTGACGCCCACGCGCAGGCGGATCTTGGTCGCGTCCAGTTCCTGGGACTTAACGATGTTGTTGATCTCCCGCGCGGCGGACTCGCTGAGAATCACGACGCTCGGCGCGGCTTCGGTGGTGGCGGTTGCGGTCTCGGACATGAGAATCATCTCCATGGATGCGTGTTCAATGATTATACGTCAACAGAAGGACCGGGTTCGGGCGGGGTAGACGCCGAGAACTGGCCGGAATCAGTGCGACTCGGCGTGGTCGTGGTCCTCAATCGGGATGCCGTTCTTGGTCTTGTAGTCGATGATGGCCGCTTTGATCGCGTCTTCCGCGAGCACGGAGCAGTGGATCTTCACCGGCGGGAGCGAGAGCTCCTGCACGATGTCGGTGTTGCGGATCGCCTCACCCTCGTCGAGCGTCTTGCCCTTGAGCCACTCGGTGGCCAGCGAGCTGGAGGCGATGGCGGAGCCGCACCCGAAGCACTTGAACTTGGCATCCTCGATGATGCCGGTGCCGGGGTTGACTTTGATCTGCAGCTGCATGACATCGCCGCACTCGGGTGCGCCGACGAGCCCGACGCCGACGTCGGAACGCTGCTTGATTTCCGCCTGAGTGCCGAACGAGCCCACGTTGCGCGGGTTCTCGTAGTGGTCGATGATCTTGGGTCCGTATGCCATGGGGTACTCCGAAGGCACTAGGCACTGGGCATCAGGCACTAGTGAAGAATGTTGTTTCCGATCGCACCAGTGCCCAATGCCTGGTGCCCGATGCCTGCCTCTAGTGATGCGCCCACTCGATCTTGCTGATGTCGATGCCCTCGTTGTGCATGTCGTACAGCGGGCTCAGGATCCGGAGCTTCTGCACCGCCGTGACAACGCGCTCGATGGTGTAATCCACTTCCTCTTCCGTCGTCCAGCGGCCCATGCTCAGCCGCAGGGAGCTGTGTGCAAGCTCATCGCCCACGCCGAGGCCTTTGAGCACGTAGCTTGGCTCCAGCGATGCGCTGGTGCATGCCGAGCCGCTGCTGACGGCGATGTCCTTCATCGCCATCATCAGGCCCTCGCCCTCCACGAAGCCGAAGCTCACGTTCGCGATGTGCGGCAGGCGCCGATCCGCGTGGCCGTTGACCTGGCAGTGATCCAGACGAGCGGTCACGGCTTGCTCGAACTTCTTGCGGAGTTTGAGCAGCCGCGCCCCGTCCGCCTCAAGCTCGTGCATGCACAGTTCGCAGGCCTTGCCGAAGCCGACAATGCCGGAAACGTTGAGCGTGCCAGAGCGCATGCCGCGCTCCTGCCCGCCGCCATCGACTTGCGATACCAGCCGGACGCGCGGCTTCTTTCGCCGCACATACAGGGCCCCGATGCCCTTGGGGCCGTACATCTTGTGCCCGCTGAAGGACATCAGGTCCACATTGTCGCGCTCGACATTGGTCGGCATCTTGCCGACCCACTGCGTCGCGTCGGTGTGGAAGATCACGTCCTTCTCATGGCAGAGCTTGCCGATCTCCGGAATCTCGCTGATCGTGCCGATCTCGTTGTTCGCCCACATGAGCGAAACCAGAATGGTGTCCGGACGCATCGCGGCGCGGACCTGCGCGGCGGTGATCACGCCATCGCGAGCCGGCTCCAGGAACGTGACGTCGAACCCTTCCTTGGCCAGCCGCTTGCAAGGATCCAGCACGGCCTTGTGCTCGATGATGCAGGTGATGATGTGCCCGCGATTGGGCGAGCCCGCGGGGGCCTTCTCGTACATCTCCGCAGCACCCTTGATGGCCAGGTTGTTGCTCTCGGTGGAGCCGGAAGTGAAGATGATTTCTTTGTCACTGGCGCCGATCAGCGCAGCGACCTGCTCGCGGGCCTTGTCCACACCCTCTTCCGCGGCCCAACCGAACGCGTGGTTGCGGCTGCCGGTGTTTCCAAAGACCTTGGTGAAGTACGGAAGCATCGCCTCGACCACGCGCGGATCGCAGGGCGTAGTCGCCGCGTGGTCCATGTACACGGGGGTCTTGACGGTCATGATGGTGTCCTTCCAGACAAATCGGCCGTGGCGGCCGGGCGAAAATACAACGGGCGAGGATCAATGATTTTTAGAATCATTCGATGATAGGTTGATTCGTCGGAATAGTAGCGGTCGATTCAGACTCAGGCGGCCGGCTTGGGCTTGAAGACCATCCTGACGCGGTTGCCACGCCCGAGATAGTCCACGCTGGCCATATATGCCCGCATCAGCAGTAAACCACGCCCGGTGGGGATTTCCAGGTTTTCTTCGAGTGTTGGGTCTTTGACTTTTGCAGGATCGAAGCCGGGGCCCTGATCTTCGATATCCAGCGTCACTGTTTCGGCGGTGATGCTGAACTCAAAGCGGACGGGTGTGGTGGGGGGCAGGTGCTTGTGTCCGTGCCGGAACGCATTGACCAACCCCTCTTCGAGAGCGAGTCGCACGGCGAAACGGGCGGCATCGGTGTATCCATGGCGCGCGAGCCCGGCCATCAGCAGGTTCTCGGCGCGCTCGATGTCCTCGCGCGTGTTGACGAGCGCGAGCACATGCTTCTCGGGTTGGGCAGTTGGTGATGCGTGCATCGCACGATGGCCTTTGGGGCGCAGCAAGCGTGGACGATCAGGTGAAGCTGCCGATGGCGGCGTCGGTGGTGTCGTGAATCTGGAAGAGCTTATCCAGTTTGGTGATCTTGAAGACCTCACCGATCTGCGGGTCGATATTTGCCAGCCGGAGCTGGCCCTTTCGACCCTTGATGCGGTTGTTCACCGTGATCAGCGTGCCGAGCGCCGCAGAGGAGAGATGGTCGACGTTGGCGAAGCTGATGAGCAGCTTGGGTGTGGGCGAGGCGTCCACGAGCCCGGTGATTTCCTCACCGATCTGATGGATGTTGGCCTCGTCGAGAATGTTCCGGTCGATGAACTCAACCTGGGTGATCCCGTTGTTCTGTTTGACGCGAAGTCGTGAGGCGCCGCTGGGGGGCATCGGTCGTATCTCCGGGGGTAAGGACTGCTCTGTATGATAGCGAGGGTGCGGGTCGCTCACGACCAGAAACCCCGAAAAGACAGAACCCCCGCACGGGCGGGGGTTCTGAAAACTTGAGGACGTACGGGGATCAGCGGAGCCCGAGGCCGGAACGAATCTGGTCGGTCACGCCGGGGAACTGCTTCTCCTCTTCCTCGGTCTGGATGAGGATGGTGGGCTTGCAGAGGATGAGCAGGGACTGCTCCTCTTTAGTTTCCAGCCGGTTGGTGAAGAAGCGGTTGAGGATCGGAATCTTGGAGAGCACTGGTACGCCGGTCTCCACCTCGACCTCGGTAATCAACCGCTGGCCGCCCAGCAGCAGAGTGCCCTCGTCCGGGATGGTTGCCGTGGTGCGGACGCGGGTCACAGTGACCTGGGGCAGTTCGAGGAAGGACTGCGTGGAACCGGAGTTGACCAGCTGGCCGCCGGCGATGGCAGTGACGGGAGACTGGCGGATCGAGTCGATGCGGGAGACGCCCGAGTCGATATTCATCGTGACATAGCGGCGATCCGAGGAGATGACGCCCTCAATGAGCATCGTGACACCCTCGGAGAGCACGGCGGTCTGCGGGTTGAAGCCGACGGCCGAGTCGCCGACGACCGGGGTGAGCTGGGAAACGAAGGCCTGCTGGGTCGCGACGTAGATGTTCGCGGTCTGGCCGTTGGTGAATGTCAGGCGCGGCGCGGTGAGACGGACGGACCGCTTGTCTGCCTGGGTGGCGACAATCAGGAAGTTCACCTGAATGTCATCCAGGAACTGGCCAGCGATGCCCAAGGCCGGGGCCTGCTTGAGCACGGATGATGCAAAGTCACCTTCGGACAGGGCGGTGGTCAAACCGAGGGTGTTATTTATGGTGCCGATGGGGGAGAGCTGGTTCGGCACGGTGACGGACTGCCCGCCGACGGTGCGCTGGAGCCCGGGGGTGGTCGCGGTAGAGCCGAAGTTGAAGAAGTCGATCGGCTGATTGTTCACGCCGGTGCCGGTGCGAGAGTTTCTGACCTGGCTTGAGTTGGCGTTGAAGACGATGTCCACATCGAAGCCGATCTGCTCGAACCAGCTCTGGTTCACCAGCAGGAACTTGGTCTCGACGTTGATCTGCATGTTGCGGATTTCGCGGAGCTTGGAGAGCAGCCCGACGATCTCGCGGTGGTTCCTGGGCGTGTTGGTGATGATGAGCGAGCCGTTGAGCTCCTGCAGCGAGCCGGTCTCGCCGCCGTTGTCCTTCCAACCCTCGAAATCCACGTTGGCGTACAGGATGTCGATGATCTGGCGGATGCGACGCTCACGCACGGCCGGGTCGTCCTGCTGGTTCTGCTGCTGGTCGTTGCCCTGATTGAAGGGGCTTTGGCCGCCGCCGCCACCGCCGCTGGATTGCAGCACGTTGTTGAGGTCAATCTGCGGCACCGTGCGGTAGTTGGGAATCTGGAAGAGCAGGTCCTGGATGTTGTAGATCACCAGCACCTTGTGCTTACGCAGGGATTCCTCGGAACCGACGTTGATGATGCCGTCGGAGACGGCCCAGCCGGCCCGGGTGAACTGGTCCTTGGAGACCTTGGCCAGCACGCGCTCCAGCGCGGCCTGGATCGTCAGCTTCGCTTGCAGCTTGAGGGTGACCTGGGTGTCCTTCTCAACGCCGATGGCGGCGAGGGATTCCCAATCCGGATCAACGGTGATCTGCGTGATGTTCGAGATGAACTTCATCACGTCCTCGAACCGGTTGTCTGTGAAGTCCACCGCGATCTTGTTGGCCGGAGAGGTGACGCGCGCGAGCACGGCGCGGTTCTCAGCGGTTTCGGCATAGGCGGAGAGTTCGCCCCGGAGATACGACTTGTTCGGCCAGTCCTGCGGATACTCCATCAGGTTGCTGGGGGGGATCATCGCGTCCTGGTTGTCCTCGCCTTGCTTGACGTGGTTGCGATACTTGCGGATCTGGGTCGCCTGGAACCGCTTGTCCGCCAGCATGTCCTCGATCAGCGAGCGGAGCAGCAGCGCGGTCGGATCGTTGGGATCCATGAAGAGGGTCTGATCAACGATCTGGAGAGCTTCTTCGTACTTCTGCTCTTTCTGCAGTGCCCGGATGCGATCAATGTTCGCGTTGATCTTGCTGGTGCGCTCGGATTGCTGCTTGCCCTGGCGGGCCTGCTCGGCCGCCGTTTGTGTCTTCTCACGCGTGACGCGCTCGTTCTCACGAATTTCGTCGGTCTTCTTCTCGATGGTCGCCTGCAGCGTTGCCAGACGCGTCTGGAAACCCGCGTACTCCGAATCGTTGAACACGCCTCGGGCGCGGGAGACGGAGAGCCGGGCGTTGGCGAGCTGGTTGCGGGCCTCTTCGGGCTGACCTTTCGTCAGGAAGCTCTCGGCCTGACGCACCGAATCATCAAACTCGCTTTGAGCGCGGGAACGGATCACGCCATCGCTGGCAACGGCCGCCGCGGCGATGGAGCCGCCGGAGCCGGAGCCGGCCTTGAGACGCGCCTCATCCAAACGCTTCTGCACGCGATCGGCCTCGGGGCCATCGATGTACGCACGGAACTGGGCGAGCGCGAGGGAGTATTTGTCCGCCGCGGCGGTGTAGCGGGCCTGCTCATACGCGGCGTCGCCCTCGGCGATCACCTGCTTGGCCTGCAAACGCATCGCTTCGGAGACGATGTCCGTCTGACCCGAGGGGGAAGACGAAACTGGATTCATCGGTGCGGGTGGGGGGGTGACCGGCTGCATGTCAGCGGGGGCCGAAGGTGCCACGGGCGCGGGCTCTGCGGGCGGAGTGGGCGGTGCCGGCGGCTGATCGCCAGCCATCGCGGGCGGGAGTGGCTCGGGGCGACCGGGCTCAGGAGGGTTGTTCGTGCCGGGGCGACGAACGGTGCCGGGCTGGCGGGTATCGCCGAAGCCCACGCCATCGGCGATCGGAAACTCGCGGCCGCTGGTGGATTCCAGTTCCAGAATCGCGATCTTGGAACGCTCGAGCGACGCGGCCTGATCCGCGGAGAGCTTCACGCCCGAACGCTGAATCTCCAGAATCGCGGCCTTGGACGCGGCGTAGTTCTTGGAGGCGAAGTCTTGCTGGGCCTGCTCGATGCGGCCCGCGATCATCGGAGCGATCTCGCTCTGACGCTTGCTGACGGCAGCGAGGATCTCCTCTGCGCGTTCCTTCTGCATCGGGCTGGCGGCGGCGCGGCCCATGACGGCCTTGGCCTGACGCTGCGCGTCGGTCAGTTCGCCGGTTGCGATGGCGAGTTCGGCCTTCTGCAGCGAGATCTCCATCGGGTCCGCACGCATGATGCGGTCGTTCACGCCCTTCACGAGCGTTTGCAACTTGGACTGCTGATCGCCGCTGAGGTGATCGGCGTCATTGGAACGGAGCAACCGATCCAGCGTGGCCTTCGCTTCGACGAGTTTGCCCTCGTCCAGCAGCGACTTGGCCTGCGCCATCGCGGCGACGCCAGTCTGCGCATCCGCTTGCGCGGTCGGGCGATTGGTCCCTGCGGACTGTGCGAGAGCGGCGCTGGGGCTCAGGAGCGCGGGCGCTCCGAACACGAGAGCGGCGGCCAAGGTACGGTGGTTCCAACGGTTGCGATCGATCCGCATGTCAAACTTCTCCAAGTCGAGCCCATCCGATCCAAGCAGGTTCTGATGAGATAAGTGTCCGGGGCGAACGGGTCGTTGAGTTTCGCAGGTGGCCGCGCCTGTGTTCCCGGGGGGCTGTTCGCAGCAACACAACGGCGTATTCGGCCGATGCACAGTGCGTCCCTTGGGGGACCGAGGCGCACCCTTCGCGCGCCTCTCGCGGCAAGGGGTGGTGAAGATACTGCGGTCGGAGCCCAAACGCAAACCGGCTTGGACAACTTCTTCACGTTCTTCACCCAGAACGCCGCGGCAACGGTCCCCGGCTGTGCGCACAGCAGGCCACCGGGTTCCTCCCGACGCCGACAATTCGTGCTGCTCCCGCAGAAAAGCAACAAACTGTGACACGCCGCGACCTCGGATGCTCGATCCGGGGGCTGTCGGTTGTGGGGACGGTTTCAATTCAGCCAGGTCGCCTGATGCACTGCAGAATCTGTCATTTCAGGTTTCTGCTTGGTGGTTTGTTCCACAATCTTGGCGAAATCCTCGGCGTTCCAGCGATCGCTAGCCACCATCATGGGCTCGGGTGTGGTCTCAGGATCGATGGTGACTCCTGCCTCATCCAGCAGTTTCTCGAGCGCTTCGAGGGCCATGTCGGTCGCCTGATGCAGCGACTCGGCGGTCAGATAAATCTCCGCATATCTGGAGACGGCCAGCTTGGCGTCGGCATCTTCCCCCGCAATAGGGGATTTGTCTTTGGCCGCCTCGGCGGGGGAAGCATTGTCGCTTGAGTCCTCGTCTTCCTTCTCTTCGGACTTCTCATCCACATCCGCGACGATCCCGCCGGGCATGGGGGGGTCATATCGCAAAATGCACCGCCAGCCGGTGATGCCCAGGTCCTTGCCGTCCTCATCAATATTGGATTCTGGATCAATATTCAGCACCAGCCGCCACTCATCGCGCAGCAGCTCGACGATCTCGTCGCCCACGAATAGGTCCGGCCGGTCGTTCGGCGCTTCCAACACCGACCGATGCTCGTGCGTGACCGAGTCCGCGCTGGCGAGTTCATCCAGCAGTTCGAGATCGAACGCCGCGAGCACCTTCTCGACCTTCTCTTTCAGCCCCGCCTCGGCCCGGACCGTCACCACCTTGTGCTCATCGACGAACACATACAGGAACGGCTCCTCGCTCATGGCCCCGAAGCCGACGAGCCCATCTTCATAGAAGAAGCCGCGGAACCGGCGCAGGGTGTCCATGAAGCGGTCCATGCCGAGCAGGTCATAGGAGACGTATGGGTCCACCTCGCGCCACTCATCCTGGCCCAGAAAGTCGAGGATCGGATAGACCCGCCCCGGCAGCAGTGAGAGCAGCGACCGGCAGAGCGGCTCGACGCGGGCCGCGGGGACGAGAATGTCAAAGACATACCGGTCCGGCCATTCCTCCCACTCGCCGCCACTCTCCGAGGCCGCGCTACTCGTCGGATCGCTCCCATCATCCGCCGGCTCAAACGCCGTGGTGTAGCCGCCGCGTGGGGGTGGCGGCGGCTCGATCGGATCGACCGGGTACACGCCCAGCGGGAACGCGAACCCGGACATCTCGACACGCTTGATGGATTGATCGACGCGACATCGGGCCATGGGCGGAGGGTATCAGAGCCGAGCGGCGTAAGCCGCCGGAGGCCTGCCAA
The DNA here is from genome assembly GCA_046593245.1 of Phycisphaerales bacterium. Lineage (GTDB taxonomy): Bacteria > Planctomycetota > Phycisphaerae > Phycisphaerales > UBA1924 > UBA4658. The sequence goes on along the minus strand of JBKJOD010000345.1, from coordinate 3,354 downwards.
CAGCCGCACAACTCAACCGGAAAGACGGCCTCTCGCAAAGGCGCAGAGATCGCAAAGGTCGGCGGGAGTGTGGTATTCTGTGGCAGATGAAGCCGCACCCCAGAATCCGCAAGACGATCAAGTGGGGCGGGGCGGTGGTGACGGTGCTGTTGGTGGTGGCGTGGGTTGGGAGTGGCTTTCGATATTTGGGATATGGAACGCCGAGCGGTTACGGAGTTGAGTTGTCTTATGGATGGATGTGGATCTCTCACGAGCTGCCCAGGCCCCAACGCATCGGGCTGTATTTCATTGATCCGAAACGCGTTCATTATTACGGGTGGTGGTTTGACCGGTACAACGTCAAAGGCGAGTGGGGAATTGCGATTCCCATGTGGCTCTTGTGCATGAGTTTGTCTTTCCCGACAGGCGTCGCATGGCGTCTGGACACCCTCGCCCCCCGCCGCCGCGCTCGGCTGAACCTTTGCCCGAAGTGCAACTACGACCGCACCGGCCTCGCGATGGGCGCGGTGTGTCCGGAGTGCGGGAAAGCGAGCGTGATGTCGTGAATCCGCACCCGAGAATCCGCAAGACGATGAAGTGGGGCGGGGCGGTGGTGACGGTGCTGTTGGTGGTGGTGTGGATTGGGAGCGGATGGCAGCAAATCGCATGGATAAGTCCACGCCGGCTGTGGATCGCATTCGGCGATGGCCGTGTCGCAGTGGGCGATCCGCCGGTGAGTCGCGTGGGGTCGCTGGGCAGGGTCTTTACTATCCAACTGAAGACCGGATATCACGGATCGGACCTCCACCCTTTCAAACTGCTTTGGTCTTTTGATCCAAGCACCGATCCCACACGCCCCGCGGTCTTCCTCCCACTCTGGCCCGTGGTTGCCGCCAGTGTTGCGGCCACCGCCATCGCCTGGCGTCTGGACACCCTCGTCCGCCGCCGCGCGAAGATGAATCTGTGCCCGAAGTGCGGCTACGACCGCACCGGCCTCGCGACGAACGACGCGAAGTGTCCGGAGTGCGGGGCGGCTCCTGCGGGCGTGTAGGTTTGCTTTTGCTGATGGCCTTCAGCCTGAGGAACTGGCGACTGTCATGCTGCCCAAGTGTTTGCCTTCGTCTTCTCCCCCTTCCTCAGGCTGAAGGCCATCAGCAACTCCTTTCTCCTCGTCACGCTCGCGCGGTAGACTGAACACACCATGAAGCCGCACCCGAGAATCCGCAAGGCGATCAAGTGGGGCGGCGCGGTGGTGACGGTACTGCTGGTGGCGGTGTGGATTGGGAGCGGGTGGTACGTATGGCAGTGGGCATCGGCGACGGGTTGGTGTGTCCTCCATGAGGGTCGAGTGGAACTCAGTTGGGACTCAGAGTTCAGCAAGGACTTGGGCTTCCGTTCTGGGCCGTTCTTTCCGCTGAACTATCGATGGGGGTTTGATCTTGATGTATTGGCCAACCGAAGGGTTGTCGCGCCTTTGTGGGCTCCAGTGTGTGTGGTGGGTGCCGCTACCATTCTCGCACGGCGCTTTGACACCCTCGCCCGCAGCCGCGCTCGGTTGAACCTCTGCCCGAAGTGCAACTATGACCGCACCGGTCTTGCGATCGGCGCGGTGTGTCCGGAGTGCGGGTCGGTGCCTTCGGCGCACGTCTGATGCGCCTGTGGCTCCGAAGGAGCCCTCGCGCGTAGCCACTGGTGGAATGCGGCTGCTTTGAGCCGCGTGGAACCCGTGGGGCCGGTCGCGCGGTGGATTCTCTGTTCTTGTCTTCGCGCCCCGAAGGGTCGCACGCGTGCGCTCCTTTGGAGCGGAGAAGTCGGTGCGCCCCCTCTCCACGGGTTGCACTCGCTGCGCTCGTTCCACCCGTGGCTACGCGCGGGCGCCCCGCTGGGGCGAAGACAACGCGAGCGCGAGGTGTCCCGAGTGCGGGGCGGCTCCTGTGAATGTGAAATAGATAGTCTTCGTCTTTCGCACGGAGTGCGCACGACCGTTGCCGGTGGTAAAGCGAGGCCGCTTTGGGCCGAGTAAACCACCGGAGTGCGAGACACAACTCTCTCTTTGTCTTTTTCTTCTCCTCGCCCGGCAGGGCGAACGACCCTTGGGCTTCCGCGCGATCGCACCGCAAGAGTCGTCCGCCCGCTGGGCGGCGAGACAAAGAAGAGAAAGAAGAATGGAAGAGCCGTACCGGTGGCTTGCGAGGCCGCCAAAGCCCGGCCCCGCTTCACCACCGGCAACGATCGTGCGCCCTCTGGGCGAAATCCACAGCCGAAACGCATTCCCACATCCCACATCCCACTTCGGACTGGCCACTCACCATTGCCGGTTGCCTCCGACAATGCCGTCCCCCACTCCCCACTCCCCACTCCCTCCCCCTTCCCCTACTCTCTACGCATGTCCACCCCCACATCCTCCCTCGTCCTCGTCTCCGTCGGCAACACCCGCACGCGGTTTGCTTCTGTGATTGCTGAATATGGGAGCGGCGGACGGCTGGAGCCCTCGCAGGTGCTGGTGAACGACGACGCGGGGGCGATCGCGGCGGCGATTGCGGAGCAAGCGGGCAAGCAGGAAGGGGAGCCGACGGCGATCATCGCGAGCGTGAACCATCCGGCGGCGGAGCAGATCGAGAACGCGCTGCATCGTGCGGACGTAAAGGTGATGCGGTTCGGGCGCGACTTGCAGATTCCGATTCTGCACTCACTCGATGATGCCAGCACCGTGGGGCAGGATCGGCTGCTGAATGCGCTCGGCGCGTTCGCGCGGTCCACGCAGGCGTGCATCGTGATCGACGCGGGGACGGCCGTGACGGTGGACTTTGTGGACGGCCAGGGAACGTTCCACGGCGGCGCGATCGCTCCGGGCGTGCAGATGATGCTGCGGGCACTGCACGAGCAGACCGCCGCGCTGCCGCTGGTGACGATCTCGCGCGAGATGCTCCCGCCGCAGACTGATTCGGAGTCGGACGATGCGATTCCGCCCTTCGGCAAGGACACCGCGCACGCGATCGCGCTCGGCGTTGCATCCGCGGTGCGCGGACTGGTGCACCATCTCATCGATCGCTACGCCGCGTTCTACAAGGCGTATCCGCGCGTCGTTGCCACCGGCGGCGATGCACCGCTGCTCTTCGAGGGCGACCCGCTGGTGGAGACGATCGTTCCTGATCTCACGCTCGTGGGCATGCTCGAGGCCGTGCAGCGGCTGGAGAAGATCGATGAGCGGATGGAAGAGATGTGACACGCCCGGGATGAGCGAGTCTGTTGGGGGGGCGAGCGAATCCCGTGGATACACGGTGCGACAAACACTTCCACCATGAACTGCTGGTACGCCCTCGCAACTTCCACCACCACCCACACCGGCGCGATCGCCGTGGTGGAGATCGGCGG
>JBKJOD010000339.1:0-3661 GCA_046593245.1 Phycisphaerales bacterium | reverse complement strand
CACCCGCGCGCCGGTCTCCATTGCCACCGCCGGGGGAACGCTCTACGTGATCGGCGATCGCCTGTACGCGTACGCGCAGAACAACCTGGCCAAAGCTCCCGACGAGCAGCTGGTGAGCTATCCGAATGATGCCAGCATCGGAGTCACCTACATCGACCAGCACCTCCGGATCGATGGCAACTGCGCGACGCTGACCGGCCGCAGCTTCAGCCCGCAACTGTTCACGTTGTCATCGCCAGCGGCCTGGACCCCATCGCCATCATTCGCCGCCCCGTCCCCCGCCCGTACGCTGGCCTCGGTGCCCGGCACCGTCTACGTGCTGACCGATCACTCCATCGAGGTATGGTCGTCGCAACCGTTGCCTGTATCGGGCAGACGTCGCGCCACGCGGTGAGGGGCGATTCCGTCTTCAGCAAATCGTGAACCCCGAGTGAAGCCGGCGCGGCCGGCGAAAGAACGTAGCCCCCGGCGCGAGCCGGGGGGCACAAGCGACCTTTCTCCGCGAGCCCGCGTCGCGGGCGACAGAACGCGTTCCGAGGTACGCTTTCGAGCGGGACATCCGCATGGTCCACGAGGGCCATGCCACATAGCTACAGTCGTCTACTGACACACATCGTCTTTTCCACAAAGAACCGTCAACCCCTCATCGACAGCGCCCTCGAGTCCCGGCTTTTCCCTTACATGGGAGGGATCGTGAAAGAGCTGGGAGGGAACCTGGTCATCGCCAACGGAGTGGATGATCACGTGCACCTGCTCACTGCACTTCCAGCTTCGATGGGAATCGCGGAAGCCGCGCGCATGATCAAGGCGAATTCAACGCTCTGGATTCACCAGTCGTTTCTAGAGCGGTCCGAATTCTGGTGGCAGCGGGGGTACGCGGCGTTCAGCGTCAGTCATTCGAACGTACGCACGGTAGTCGCGTACATCGAACGGCAGAAGGCGCATCACAGGAAGTTCTCGTTCAAAGGCGAATTCCTTGAGCTGTTGACGCGGCACGGGATCTCTCCGGATGAGAGATACCTGTGGACGTGATCTCGCGTTCTGTCGCCCGCTGACGCGGGCTCGCGGAGAGGTCGACGACGGTGACCCCCGGCTCGCGCCGGGGGCTACGTTCTTGCGCCGGCTTTGCCGGCTCGTGGCCGACGCGCCTTCCTGGCGACGCCAGTCCTGCGATTCCTCGCTTGCGTCCGCCTTTCCTACATCCGTGCGGGGAGCGGAATCCCCAGCAGTTCCAGGGAGGCCACCATGGTCAGGCGGAAGACTTCGGCGCATGCGGCGCGGCGCTGGCGTTCCGCCGGGTCCTTCTCATTGAGGATGGGGTACTTGTGGTAGAACGAATTGAAGCGCTGCGCGAGCTCGAAGAGGTCGTGCGTGATCACCGACAGCTCCAGCGCGTCGACCCCGCGCCGGATCGTCGTCGGCAACTCGGCGCTGCGGCGGACCAGATCCCACATCTCGTCGCTGAGCCCTTCGTTGAGCGTGAGGCGGTCGAGGGACCGATCGTCGAGCATGGCATCGACGCCGCGCTCCGCCATCTTCCGGAAAATGTTCTGAACCCGCACCGTCGAATATTGCAGGTACGGTCCGGAGTCCCCTTCGAAGCTCAGCGCCTCGCTGAAATCGAAGGCGATGACTTTGTTCCTTGTGTACTTGAGCATGAAGTAGCGCAGGGCGCCGACGGCGATCTGGCGGCCGAGATCGTCGATGTCCGTCTCGCCGAGGCCTTCGCGTGGACCACCTTCACGAACGGCGTCGGTGGCTTTTTTCTGCAGCGTATCCAGGAGATCGTCGGCTTTGACGCCGAGTCCTTTACGTCCCGACATCTCGATGTAGGGCTTCTTGGCATCGGCCTCCGGCACCTCGATGCCCATGGCCGCGGCGGTCGCCGGAGTGAGCGCCACCATCTCGTAAGCGAAGTGAATGGACTTCTCCGATTCGCGCTGATGCCCGAGCTGGCGCACTCCCTCCCGGACCACTTTCTGCAGATACGACTGGCGCACGTCGATCACGTTCACGACGCGCGTCGCACCGCCGAAACGAGGGGCGCCGGGAGTGTCGGCGCCTGACGTCGTCTCCCAAAGCACGTGACCGTCGGGATAGGCCCAGAACTCCCGGTAGTGGAACGTCTTGTCCAGCAGGCCGAACTTCCAGAGCTGGTAGGCGATGTCTTTTCCGGTGTAGGTCACGGTCCCGTTCGAGCGCACCAGAATCTTGTCGGGCTCGTCCATCCCGGCGAATTCTTCCGACCCTTCCAGCTTCATCACCCAGCAGTCTTTGTGTTTCCCCTCGGTTTCCTGGATCACCGCCCCCGATGCCTTGAGCAGCTCGAAGGCGCGATCCCAGAAATGGAGGTTGATGATGTCGCTTTCCTTCGGGAGGAGGTCGTAGACCACGTCGAATCGCAGCAGCGTCTGGATGTGACGGTGGACGACGGCGCGGGAGATGACTGCGGCAATGCGCGCGGTGTCGCCTTGGCGATGCTCGATCTTGTGCAGGGTGTCGCGGCGCCACTGCTGCGAATCGGGATGCGCTGCATAGTAGGTAGCCATGCGCGCATATAGATCCCAGCAGACGTAATCGAATGGGCGGCCCGACGTGGCGGCGACCAGCCCCTCGACCTCGGTCAGACCGGCGGTGGTGAGCGTGGCAAGCTCCGGGATTTCCTGCCCTCCCACCTCGGCCAGGTGCTCGAACGCGACCACCACGTCGGCAACCTGCACGCCGGTATCGTCGATGTAGTTCTGCGTCTCCACGCGATCGCCGAGCCACTTGCTGCAGCGGACGTACGTATCGCCGAGCACCGCGTTGCGCAGGTGGCCGATGTGCGCCGCCTTGTTGGGGTTGATGTTGGTGTGCTCGACGATGACGCGCTCGCCCACGGCCTTCGGCTTTGCCATCACGCTGCGGATGTGTGCGGCGGTGAAGGCTCCTCGATCGAAGCGGAAGTTCAGGTAACCGGCGCCTTCGACGCTGACCGAGGCGACGAAGGTGGGCAGAGTCATGCCGTCGATCAGACGGTCGGCGATCTCGCGCGGCTTTTTCTTGAGGGCCTTGGCCAGTTCCAGCGCCAGCGGCGTGGCCAGATCCCCCATGTTGATGCGGGGTGGCGGCTGCAGGATGACGCGGTCGATGGCGTGGCCGAAGAGCGCCAGCACCCGCGTCCGCAGCGTCTCCACGAGTTGTTCGGTGATCTGTTCAAGAATCAAAGCAATCTCCAGGGGCCGGCAGCCGATCACTCGGCGGCGCAGTGGGACGTATCGTTCCACAACTTCAGCATCATCCGCTCGCCGTTGCGCACGAACAGGCTCATGGAGGCATTGTCCTGAACGAGGTGACCTGACACTCTCAGAGGGGCATCGAGCAGGACCGTCGCAGCGATGCGGTTGGCGATGCCGTGCGAGACCACCACCACTCGCCCCGATTCGGCCGAGATGATGCGATAGGCCGTTTCCATCCGCCGGCGGACGTCGCTGAACGATTCCCCTTCCGGGCAGGGGTGGTCGGGATCGGCGATCCATCGCTGATACACCTCGCTTTCATTCCGGCGCACGTCTGGAAAGAATTGCCCCTCCCAGGTGCCGAAACGCATCTCCCGCAGATCATCGAGGGAGCGGACGGTGAGTGTGGTCTGGTCGGCGATGGCCTGCGCGGTGGTCAGGGC
>JBKJOD010000243.1:0-4537 GCA_046593245.1 Phycisphaerales bacterium | reverse complement strand
GTTTCGCTCGGACATGGATCAGCGCAGCACCTGGATTATCGTGGATTTCGTGGATGTTGTGGTTCATATCTTCGAGCCCAACACCCGTGCGCACTACGACCTTGAGATGTTGTGGGCAGATGCGGATCGGCTGGAGTGGGAGCGGCCGGATCAGATGAACCGGAATCGGGCAGGGCTTACCTGAGTTCAAAGACAGAGCCCGAGCACATGCTCGGGCTCTTTTTGAAATACAAATGTCAAGCCGTGTGCGCCCGCATTATTTCCCCGGCGTGACGTCGATGAGGCCGCAGTCGATGTATTGGCCGCCGGTGGTCTGGTGGCAGTGGATGGCCACGGTGTTCGTCCCCACTTTCAACAGCGCGGCGGCTTCCTTGGGGAGCGCGAGCAACTGATACGCGGAGGAGTATCCCGTGAGGGACATGGCGAGGGTGCCATTGATATAGACCTGAGCATCTTCATCGTGGTGGATGCTCAGGTGCGGGCGGGCGGGGAGGGAGTCGAGCGTGAAGCCGGTGCGGATCCAAATGTCGGGGGTGGACCACTGGGTGCCGATGGCCGCGCCGGGGGTGCCGGTGGTGCCGAAGCCGGCGGGGCCTTCCTGCCATTCGGGGAGCGCGACGTCGGGCTTCATCCAGTCCGCGGCGGGCTGAGTGAAGGTGTATTTCCAGGTTCGCTTGGCGATACCGCGGGATGTGTCGGCGTGGGGGAGAATGGTCTTGAGGATTGGTGGCGGGAGGAAGAGTTGCCTGGTGGCGGCTTTGGCACGCTCGGGATCGATCTTCCATTGATCACGGTCATAGGTGAGCCAGCCGTTGCACTCGATCTCGACATCGGTGGTCTGGGTGTACACGGCGGCGTTCAGGCCTTGCGCGATGAGCGCAGGGATCTGGTCCATGAGGGCGCAGTACGCGGCGGTGACTTCCTCTTGCGTCTTGTACGTGCGATAGCCCCAGTTGTCTTTATTGTTGACCCAGGTGTGGCCTTCGATGGGGAGGCCGAGGCCGCCGAACTCGCCGAGGACGGCGGCGCGGATGGGTTCGATCGCGGGAGTTTTGGGGTCGGGATATTCGTGGATGTCGTGGACATCGCCGACACCCATGTCGTGCCAACCGGAGGCGTTGTTGACGAGGCGGGCGGGATCCCAGTCCTTCGTGTTCAATACAACAGACTTCGCCCAGTCGCGGTCGAGCTGGCCCCAGCCCTCGTTGAAGGGCACCCACATGACGATCGAGGGATGTCCGGCGCGGGCGTGCATGATGGACTTCCACTCGTGCTCGAAGTTGGCGGCCCACTGCTCGCTGAAAGGCGGGAACCCTTCATCAAACTCCTTCGCTCGGAAGAACGCGCTGGGCATGTCCTGCCAGACGAGGATGCCGAGGGTGTCGCACCAGTAGTAGAAACGCTCGGGTTCGACCTTAACGTGTTTGCGGAGCATATTGCCGCCCATTTTCTTGACGGCATCGATGTCGAAGCGAAGGGCTGCATCGGTGGGCGCGGTGTAGAGACCATCAGGCCAGAAGCCCTGATCCAGCGGGCCGTATTGGAAGAGCGGCTTGCCGTTGAGCATGATCCGGTTGATGCCCGCGTCGTCTTTGGCGACCTTGATCTCGCGGAAGCCGAAGTAGCTGGAGCCCTTATCCGCGCCCATCGTGGCTCGCACTGTGTAGAGGTTCGGTGCATCGGGCGACCAGAGTTTCGCGTTTGCAATGGTGCATTTCAGCGGATTGGTCGGGAGGCCGTTGCAGGTGCCGACGATGCGATCGCCGTCGAGAACTTCGATCTTGCAGGGGACCGTTTTGTCGCCTGCGGTGTCGAGCGTGAACTCAACCTCGCCTGTGGCAATGTTGGCTTTGGCGACGATCTTTTCGATGTGCGCGGGTTGGACCGGCTCCATCCAGACGGTTTGCCAGAGGCCGGAAGATGATTCGTACCAGATGGAGTGCGAGGTGTCGAACTGCTTGCCGCGCGGCTGGCCGCCGCTGTTGCCGGGGTTGTTTGTGATGATGAGCAGTTCGTTCTCGCCGGGCTTGAGCGCGCTGGTGATGTCCACGGAGAAGGGGTCATAGCCGCCGGAATGCTGGGCGACCTGGCGGCCGTTGATGAGGACGAAGGACTGCCAGTTGGCCGCGCCGATGTGGAGGAGGATGCGCTGGCTGTTGGCCGTCCAATCCGCGGATGCGATGAACTTGCGGGAGTAGTGCAGGGATTCGGAGGACTTCAGTCGGCGCGCGACGCCGGAGAGGGAGGACTCGATCGGGAAGGGAACGAGGATTTTTCCGCTGGCCTCGACCTGCGGGTCGTTGCCGCCGGAGAGAACACGGTAGTCCCAGAGGCCGTTGAGATTTTTCCACTCCTCGCGGACGAGCGTCGGGCGCGGATATTCGGGGAGGGGGGCATCGGGCTTCACATCCTTGGCCCAGCGGGTTTTGATGTGGTCGCCGGCGGGTTTCCAAGCGGCGTCATCGGCGCGGGTGTGCGTCACGAAGAGCAACGATGTGCAGAGTGCAAGGCCGAACGCGAGGTGGGCGATCTTCATGGGGGAGGATATTCGCGGGAGGAATCGCCGCCATGAATCGCTATTCAGATGTCTTCGATTCGCTCGGTTTGATTCGTTCGTGGAGAAACGATGCGCCGACGCCCGCCGCGAGGAGGATGACGACACCGATCAGCGACCATGTCGTGTCGATCTTGTACGAGGAATGCACGAGAAGCATCTTGACACCGACCATCGCGAGGATGAGCACCAGGGCGTGCTTGAGGAACTTGAACTTGCCGAGCATTCCGGCGAGCAGGAAGTACAGCGAGCGCAGGCCCATGATCGCGAAAACGTTGGAGGTCAGGACGATGAAGGGGTCGCCGGTGATGGAGAAGATGGCGGGGACGGAGTCCACGGCGAAGAGGACATCGGTGAACTCGACGACAATGAGGGCGAGGAGGAGCGGGGTGACGGCGCGACGCATCGCGCCATCCTTGCCCGGGATGTGGGTGATGAAGTGACTCCCGTCATACTCCGTCGAGACGGGCCAGAACTTCTTGACCCACTTCACGAGGATGTTGTTCTCGGGGTGGACGTGCTCATCGCCAGCGAACGCCATCTTCACGGCGGTCAGGATGAGGAAGCCCCCGAAGACATAGGTGATCCAGGAGAACTTCGCGAGCAGGACGGCGCCGATGGCGATCATTCCGCCGCGCATGACGAGGGCACCGAGAATGCCCCAGAACAGCACGCGGTGCTGCTGCGCCGCGGGCACTGCGAAGAACTTGAAGATGACGGCGATGACGAAGAGGTTGTCCACCGAGAGGGACCACTCGACGACATACCCGGCAAGGAACTGCTCGACCGCGGCACCGCCGCGCAGAGTTTCGGTGATGCCGGGCTGGCCGACTACTGGCACGTTCAGGCCGAGGCCGAGCCAGTGACCTTGATACGCGAAGTAGACAAAGACGGCGAAGGCCAGCGCGCAGGTGGCCCAGACGATGGTCCACGCGAGGGCTTCTTTGGCTTTGACAACGTGGGCGGTGCGGTTGAACACGCCGAGATCGATGGCGAGGAAGAAGAGGACCATCGCGATGAACGCGGCGTACAGCCAGGAGAGGTGGGTGCCGCCGAGGGCGGTTTCGGCGGTGGTGGCCGCGCTGGGCATGGTTTGTGCCAATAGAGAGTTGAGGTGTGGGGAAAAAGGCATGGGTCAAAGTCCTTGCATCCGCAGCGCGACGTGCACCAGTGGGGTGATGATCTTGCTGGAAGATCAGGCCCAGTCGGTGCCGGTCTTGCGCTTTGCGTCTTGACGCAAGGAGTGGCCGGGAGCGATATACATCGCTCCGTGTTGACGATCCACTCCGCCCGCTTGTCCGCCGCGATGGTGATCGCGGCGTTGCGGGACGCTACTCCCCGTACTTGGCGAGATGCTATCTGTGCCGCGGCAGACTTGCCACCGGAACATTTCCGGACAACTTTCGCCGGATCAGGGCATCGAGCCCGAAGCGGCCGCTGCCGAGCACCACTGCGAAGTACGCGTTGAGGAGGAAGAAGAGCGAGGGGAGGCGCTCCCAGAGAGCGACATCGGCTTTTTGGATGAACGCGGCAACGCACATGGTGATGATGAGCAGCGTGCCGACCAGGCGCGTGGCGAGGCCCGCGGCGAGCATGAAACTGCCGACGACTTCCGTCAGCACGGCCGCCCAGGCGAAGAAGAACGGGAATGGGAATCCGAGCTTGCCGACATCGGAGATGAACCACTCGGGAACGGGGAACTTGCTGAGGCCGAAGAAGACGGGGAGGATGATGCCGCAGATGAGGCGCGGAAGGGCGAGCGCGAGATCGGCGGCCGCGGGGAGCCGAACGGTTCCGAATATCCAGGGCAAGAGGGTTCGCATGTACGGCTCCGGATGCACGTTCCCCGGTGCGTGCGTTCAGGCCTCTTCGTCGCCCCGCGCGGCTCGGATTCATGCGTTTTGTTGCAGGGAGATTCTGGTACACTCTTTTCTGACCCCAGACCCTGGTCCCACTTTCCCTTCTGCGGAGCACTGACATGGC
>JBKJOD010000180.1:0-5132 GCA_046593245.1 Phycisphaerales bacterium | reverse complement strand
CGGATGAAGAAGGCGATACGTCCGGCTCGGAGAGCCGGACCACCCGGAGGAGCGGACCATCGTCCCACTCGATGCCGAGCCAGGCGAGGTCTTCGAGGATGCCGCGGGCGGACTCGTTGGAGGAGCGGGCCTGGTCGGTGTCCTCGATGCGGATCATGAAACGACCACCGCCGCCTGGGGCTCCGCCGCGGGCCTGATGCTCCAGCTCGGCGCGTCTGGCGAAGGCCCAGCAGAAGAGCGCGGAGCGTGCGCCGCCGATGTGGAGGTGGCCGGTGGGGCTGGGTGCGAAGCGGGTGACGATGGAGCCGTGGGGCGGGTGGGACATGGGGCGAAAGGGTATGCGATGGAGAAGCCCGCTTACTCTCCGGATCGCAGAGCCACCCGCACTTTGAGTCAGGATGGTGAGTCGATGCACGGCAACTTCCGATTGCTTGATGAGGAAATCATGATGAGGTGTATGAGTTGGGGCGAGTGCGAGGAGTGGGTGCGGCAGCGGGTGCCGACTGGAACGGTTCTCGAGCCGGGATCGCCGCTGCGCGCGTTTTTGAGAATGGGGTACAAGTCGATGAGACAGCGTCATCCCAAAGACTCCGGCGCAAAGACGTCTGTTGCCAAGCAACTTTGTGGGTTCGTGAGTGAAGACAGGCCGTCGTTTGTGTGCGTGGACAACTGTGACATCTGGCCATCGTCCGGGCATCTACCGCTGCTGGCGAGATTGCGAGAGTCACTCGGCGAGCGGCGGTCGATCAATGAGTTTCCGGGACACATCTTTGAGGCGAGTGAGCGAGACGATGCGATATCGCTGGTGATGCTGGCGATGCAGTTCTACTGGGATTGCTGGGTGGTTTCAGACGACGCAAGGCGGATCGCGTTTGTTTCCCACGACGAGTTCTTCAATTTTTTTAGTCCTGAAGAGGGGTTGATACAGAAATATCAAGCGTCGGTCCGTGGTGGCTGATTGCTACGGGTGTAGCCCAATCGCATGGTGGCCGCGAGGGCGCGGCGCGCCCACGATTGGGCATGGCACGCACACACGCAAAGAAGCAGAAAGGGAAGCGGGAGGCGATCAAGGGGGCGGTAAAGCGGGTGGTGGGGACGGTGAAGGAGAGTGTGGCGCGGCGGGGGTTGGGGCGGCGCGGGCGGGGGCTGGATGGGCCGCGGATGTCGCCGAAGCAGATGAACGAGATGCGCGATCTGTTCTGGTGCAACGTGGTGCGGGACATGCTCAACGGGTTGAGCGTGCTGAGTCAGCAGCAGCCGGAGCTGTTTGATGGGCGATTCGGGATTCTGACACGCGAGGGAGAGCGGATCGGGGTGCGGAGTGTGTCGCCCCTGTTTGCGTGCTCGATCCCGGGATCGCCGGAGGAGCGGGACGCCAGCGTGGCGGTGCAGTGCACGGTGTTTCAGATCACCACTCCCGAGGGAGAGGTCTACACGCTGCCGGTGCATGAGATACGCGGGATGCACACGATGACCCAGGAGTTGCTGGAGAAGCTGAAGGCGCTGGCCGAGGATGAGGAGAGCGGGGAGGAGGATTCGGAGCAGCGGCCGTTCGGGCTGGCGGCGTTTGCGGCGTTGCCCAAGCCGGTGCCGCTGGCGGGGCCGGGGATGACGGAGGGGCTCGGGGAGTGAGGGGAATCGGGAGGAGGGGGAAGAGCGAATGGGTGCGGGGCACTCGGACCCCCCTCAGTCCTCGCTTCGCTTGGACAGCTCCCCCGCCAGGGCGGGGGGGCGGGGGAGTGGAGTTTGCATAGACGATGGTCTATACAATGGGACGGGCATGGGTTGGATGCGCTGCGGCGAAGAGGAAGACATGGGCTGGAAAGCCCATGGCACGAAGACAAAGACACGGGCTAGAAAGCCCGTGGCACGAAGACAAAAGACATGGGCCGGAAGCCCATGCTACGACCGGAGGTTTTATGCGTGCTTTGATTGCAATTCCGGTGTACAACGAGGGGAAGTATGTTTGTCCGGTGCTGACGCGCGTTTTGGAATACGCGAAGGATGTGCTGGTGATTGATGATGGGTCCACGGATGAGACTGTGCGCTTGCTGCCCAAGCTGCCGGTGGAGGTGATTCGGCACAGCGTGAATCGCGGGTATGGGCGGGCGATGCGGGATGCGTTTGCGTGGGCGGAGATCAGCGGGTATGACTGGGTCATCACGATGGATTGTGATGAACAGCACGAGCCGGCAGCGATCCCGAGCTTTTTGGCCGCGGCGAGGGAGAACCGGGCAGATGTGGTGAGCGGGTCGCGGTATGCGAAGGTGGGGCAGGATGCGGACAATCCGCCGCCGGATCGACGGGCGATCAACGAGACGATCACGGCGGAGATCAACGAGCGGTTGGGGCTGCAACTGACGGATTCGTTCTGCGGATTCAAGGCGTATCGCGTGGAGGCGCTGCGGCGGCTGAACCTGACGGAGCACGGGTATGCGTTTCCGATGCAGTTCTGGGTGCAGGCGGTGGCGCAGGGGCTGCGGATTCAGGAGATTCCGGTGAAGCTGATCTACAACGATCCGAACCGGACGTTCGGCGGGCCGATGGATGATCCGTCGATCCGCATCAAGCACTATCAACGGGTGCTGCACTGCGAGCTTGAGAAGTGGGCGAACAAACTGCCGCCGGTGGCGCTGACGGGGGTGGATGCGGGGTGTGGGAAGAGGAGTTGAGAGTGCCGAGTGCCGAGTGCCGAGTGCCGAGTGCCGAGTGCCGAGTGCCGAGTGCCGAGGATTTTGAGAAGTAGTTGTTCAACGTTGCGCGATAGGCACTGGGAATAGAGATGAACATGAGTGATGCGAGCGTGGTGACGGTGGTGCCGGAGGGCTCGGAGTGGGCGGGGGTGGTGCGCGGGCGTGTGGTGAGCGAGGGGCATCGGCGGTTTCGGACGCAGCTGGGATTGCGCGCGGATGGGCCGGTGGTGATGGCGGGGCATCAGCCGGTGGTGTGGCATCCTGGAATATTGGCGAAGATGATCGCGCTTGGGGCGGCGGCGCGGGCAGTGGATGGGCAGGCGGCGTGGGTTGTTGTGGATCAGGATGAGGTGGATCCGTGGGTGGTGCGGTATCCGGTGCGACGGGCGGATGGGAGACTCGAAGCGCGAGTGTGGAGGATGGATGGGACGGAGAAGGGGAGTGAGGGGCATGTGCCGGGGATGAATGTGGGGGCGGTGCGGGGGGATGTGGTCGGGGCGAATACGCCCCGTCTCACTGAAGGCGAGCGATTCGCGGCGTCGGGGGTGGAGCCAGGGATCGCGAAGATTGCCGCGCATGTGGCGCGGCACGCGGGCGCGGCGTCAGGGGCGATGCAGGTGGGGCTGGCGACGCGCGATCTGGCGCGGGAGTGGTCGGGCGAGGTCGCGATGTTCGGGGCATCGGCGATTGCGGGGACGGAGTTGTTTGCGCAGGTTGTTGAGAAGATGAGCAGCGATCCGGCTCGGGCCATCGGGACGTACAACGAGGCGGTTCGGAAACACGCGGGGGCGCGGATTGCATTGCTGGCGGAGGGGGAGTTGCCGCTGTGGCATGTGCCGCGGCGGATGGGGGCGGCGCGGAGGCGCGCGACGGTGGCGATGCTGGGCGCGACGCCGGTGGGCGAGTTGATGCCCCGTGCGCTGTTGATGACGGGGCTACTGCGATGGGCGGGGTGTGACCTGTTCGTTCACGGCACGGGGGGCGCGGGAAGCGCAGAGTCAGAGGGCGCGGGTGGATACGACGCGATCACGACGGAGTGGTTCCGGGAATGGCTGGGCGTGGAGATTGCGGCTACGGCGATGGTGACGGCGACGGTGCGGCTGAATATCGCGACGGCGGAGCCAATCATCACACCGGAAGCGATCGCGCGGGCGCGGTGGCTGGCGCACGCGGCGCGGCATCGGCCGGAACTGCTCGCGGATGCGGAGGGAGAAGCGGTGCGCGGGCCTGCGGTGGCGACGCTGACACGGCTGAAGCATCGACGCGATGCGGAATCACGCAAGGTGAAACGGGAGGCTTTCCGCACGCTGCATGGCACGCTGGAAACGGTGCGGGCGCGGCACACGGCGGATCTGGGGCGGCTGGACGCGGCGGCGGCGAGTGCGGCGGCGCGGCGGGAAGAGGCGGAGATCGTGGCGGACCGGACGTGGGCGTTTGGGTTGTATGAGCAGGGGCAGATTGAAGAACTGAAGCGAGTTATCGAAGACAGTTTTCGATGAGAGTCCATCGAAGCATCAGGGGTGGGTTGCGGGGCGTATGGAGAGGCATGGACCTCAAGAACCCGAAGTTGATCTGGCTCAAGGGTGTGTTGTTCGGCGTGATACTGGTTGTGTCCGGCGGGCTGATCGTTGTGATGACACGGGACTGGCTGGTGGCGGCGCTGGTGTTGCTGGTGGCGTGGTCGGCGGCACGGGGGTACTACTTCATGTTTTATGTGATCGAGAAATATGTCGATCCGGGGTATCGGTTCGCGGGGGTAGGGGATTTCTTGATGTATGCGATGGGCAGGAAGAACGCGAAGTAGACGCGGGTGCGGCAATCAGAGCGTGGGGGTTGGGGTGGCGCGCGGCGGTTTGTGCAGAAGCCATTGCAGCTCGGCGATGTGCATCACCTTGGAGAGCACAAGATAGATGAGGCCACCGAGGCCGGAGCTGGCGAGGAGGCGGGCGAGTTGCCAGGACCATTCGGAGGCGAGCGCCGCGAGAGACGCGGGGAGTTTCGCAGCGCTGAGCGGATTGATCAGCGGAGACACGCGGAGCACCAGCCAGACGGCGGCGGTCATGATCGCGGTGGCGATGAAAATGCGCAGGATTCCGGTGCGGGCGTGGGCGTCGATGATCGGATGGTGCGTGCCGCTGGCTCGCACCGTGCGGATGCAGAGGAATGCGAGGATGATGGTTTGCAAGATCGCGCTGATGGCGGTGGCCCAGGCGAGGCCGGACTCCTGCACGCCGGGAATCCAGATGAGCGTGCAGTTGAGGATGATGTTCACGAGGATCATCGCGATGGCGACTTTCATCGGGGTCTTGGTGTCGCCCTGCGCGTAGAAGGCGCGGGTCAGCACTTGGTTGAGCGAGTACGCCCAGATGGCGACGGAGAACCCGGCGAGGACGTTGGCGGCGCGGCGGATGGATTCCGCATCCCAGCCGGTTTTGCCGT
>JBKJOD010000144.1:0-7639 GCA_046593245.1 Phycisphaerales bacterium | reverse complement strand
GATCTTGCTTGTAGAAAGACACGTGGGCCAGCGAGAATCGGCGCCGCGGCGGTGCGGCTTGAGAGCGGTTGGGAGGATTGCAGGGAGAAAGGGGAAGAGGGACCGAAAGTGGGGGGGAGCGGGAGCGAACCCGATACTCACCGGAGTTGCGAAAACAAGCCACACCTTGCTGATTGAGACCGGGCCAACTGCCGCATCAGTTGGTCGTTGCTTCGGTTGTCGCGATGCTCGCCGCTCACCAGAGATGCTCGTTTACGCCTGTAGTGGTGCTGTTGAGCCAGAAACGGCCCGCCGTCGCGTCGTAGTTGTACCCGTTGGTGCCGCTGACGGGGGGCGTGGCGGCCCAGGTGGCGGCGGCGATGGTGGCGTCGCTGTTGTATGGATTTGGAGGCAGCGCCTCCTGCATCACGGTACCCAGCGTCTGAAGTTGCGCGAGCGTGGGATAGGCCGTCGTGCCGGTTAAGTTGGAAGCGGCATATGAGTTGGCGACCGCGCTGCGCACCGCGCCAAGAACCGCCTTCGCGGTGGCCGCCTTGGCGTTGCTGGTGTAATCGATGTACTTGGGGATCGCGACCCCGGAGAGGATCGCCAACACGACGATGATAACGATGAGTTCAACCAGTGTGAACGCGCGGAGAGAACGTGCATGGTTCTGCTGCATGGGAAAGTCCTTTGTCTCGGTACGATGCGGAATGTCGTACCAAATGAGCCCTTCATTCGTGGAGGTTCATACTGGCTGATCGGGCGAATCCGTGGCGAGCATGAGCGAGTTACAAACGGCGATCTGTGTTATTACTGAAAGCATTCTCACGGCGATGCGTGCCACAGTGCTGATACACGGCCCTCCTTCTTCCGCCCCCCAAGATGGGCGGTGGGTCCGTCTTTCCGGCAGGGAGCCCGGTCGTTCCCATTCGCTAAGCGGAACAGTCCCCCTGACTTCGCAATTTGTTGGTCGCGACGTTGGTGCGGGGGCGATGGGCGTGTGTCTGGCATCAATAGATATTCGCGCCGGCATGCGCGGAAAGCTGCGAACGCCGGTGGCAGGACCGCAGTCGGGCTGGGCGACTCAACTTGACCGCTGCTGGTGCTGATATATACTTGCATGATGACGCAAGTAAACAAGTTACCACGTTCCGCTCCATCGAATCGCCGCCCCGCCCCGCGCACGCCGCGGCAGGCGGCGGCCCGATCCGGGCCGATTGACAAGTCGCTGGACGCGGAGTTCTTCAAGGCACTCTCGGATCCGACGCGATTGGTGCTGCTCGCCTGCCTTGCTAAATGTGCTCGGCCCTGCTCGGTGGGAGAGGTTGCCGAGTGCTGCTCGGTCGATCTCTCGGTGGTCTCGCGGCACCTTGGGTTGCTGGAATCCGCCGGTGTGCTCGATGCCCGCAAGGAAGGCCGTACTGTTTTTTATAGCGTGAAGTTCCGCGAAGTTACGGGAATGTTGCGGGCGCTGGCCGATGCGCTCGATCAATGCTGCCCCGGTGGCGTGTGCGAGCCGGAAAAGGCCAGTGGGGGGTCGTGCTGTGGCTGAATCCGCACGCAAGCCGAGCATTCTGTTTCTCTGCACCGGCAACTCCTGCCGGAGCCAGATGGCTGAGGGATGGGCTCGCGTGCTGCGAGCCGACACGCTCGACGCGTACTCGGCGGGGACCAACCCGCACGGGCTGAATCCGCTCGCGGTCCGAGCGATGCTTGAGGTCGGCGTGGATATCTCCGGGCAAACCTCGAAGCGACCCGAGCAGATCGGCGTGGATTTCGACTATGTCATCACCGTCTGCGACTCGGCGCACGAATCCTGCCCGATCTTCGCCGCGACGACGCGCGTGGTTCACGTCGGATTCGACGATCCCCCGCGGCTGGCGAAGGGTGCGGCGTGCGACGAGGACGCGATGCCGCACTATCGCCGCGTCCGTGACGAGATTCGCACTTTTATCGAAACACTGCCTGGCGCACTCGCCCACCCCCACCAATCACCGCGCACCATCACGACCACGAGAGCCCGATCATGAACAAGAACGAAACAAACAAGCCCGAAGCATCCTGCTGCGGCCCATCCTGCTGCGGCGGCGCCACCTCGAGCGGCGGTCCCGCGAAGGCGACTGCTGACGGACCAACCGATGATGCGGTCCGCAGCGCGGTGCGGATCGGCTACGCCGAGATCGCGCGAAGCGGATCGTGGTCCGCCACGCAGAGCGCGAAGGCGGCTGCTTCCGGGTGCTGCGCACCATCAGCTTCCAGCGGTGGCGGGTGCTGCGGTCCTTCCAGTTTCACCCCCGACCAGCTTGCGCAGGCGATCGGCTACTCAGCAGGTGAGCTCGCGGTCGTGCCTGACTCCGCGAACATGGGACTTTCCTGCGGGAATCCGACCGCACTCGCCTCTTTGAAGCCGGGCGAGACGGTTCTTGATCTCGGTTCCGGGGGCGGCTTCGATTGCTTTATTGCCGGGAGCAAAGTTGGTCCCACAGGCCGGGTCTTCGGCGTGGATATGACGCCGGAGATGCTCACGAAGGCCCGCGCCAACATCGCGGGATATACCGGACAGACCGGGCTCAACAACGTCGAGTTCCGTCTCGGCGAGATCGAGAACATCCCGCTGGCGGATGCGAGCGTGGACGTCGTCATCTCCAACTGCGTCTTGAATCTCTCCCCCGATCAGCCGCGCGTCTGGCAGGAGATCGTTCGCGTGCTGCGCCCGGGCGGGCGCGTCGCCGTCTCCGACCTCGTGCTGCTTCGCCCGCTTCCCGCGAGCGTCCGAAGCGATGTTGAGGCGCTGGTCGGTTGTGTGGCGGGCGCATCGCTCGCAGGCCTGATCGAGAGCTACGCCCGCCGCGCCGGACTCAGTGACATCCGCATCGAACGCAAGGGCGACTATGTGGACGCGATGACGGACTGGCAAGACCCGCTGTATAAAGCCATCATCGCCAAACTCGGCCCGGGCGAGCGCATCAGCACCTATGTCACCAGTGCGAACATCACGGCGCGGAAATGAGCGAAGTTGAGGGGTAACG
The DNA here is from genome assembly GCA_046593245.1 of Phycisphaerales bacterium. Taxonomy (GTDB): domain Bacteria; phylum Planctomycetota; class Phycisphaerae; order Phycisphaerales; family UBA1924; genus UBA4658. The sequence continues at coordinate 4,628 of JBKJOD010000144.1, read as the reverse complement.
GTATTTCCCACGCGCACAAAATCGTGCCGCCGACTTTGCCGCTTCGGCAACGTCGGTGAGGGCGCGAAGAGAACATTCGACACCACCAGATGACCGCACCGGCGTTCGGCCAGAGCGGCGAAAGCCGGTGGCACGTCGATGTTTGAGCTTAGAACCCGCCCTGCGCCTTGAACGTCCGGGCCGCGTGCAACTTGGCCTCGGCGCGCTTCTTGCCTTTGCCGAACAGCTCGAGCTCGGCGGCGGAGAGATTCTCCGTGCGGCGGGCGTTCAGCGAGTTCAGCTCGGCCTGGGCATCCGCCTCGCTCAGTTTCTCCGCACCGACCGCGTTGGCGGCAAGGATGGTGAGGGAGTTGTTGAGCATCTGCGCGAAGCCGTCGGCGACGAAGAAGGTGCGGTGGCCGCCGCGTGCGTTGCCTTTGTCGGCAAACTCGATCTTCAGCTCGCCGGTGCCAAGCTCCGTCACCATGGCGGCGCGGTGGGGCAGGACGCCCAGCTGACCATCCCACGCGGGGATGACGGCGGAGACCGCCTGCTCGTCAAGCACCTGTGCTTCTGGGGTAATAAGGCGGCAGCGGAAGGAGGTGGCCACGGTCTGGGCTCCGGAAAGGGCGTGGATTGGGGCCAAGTGTAGGGGGGTGGTAGGGGTGTGGAAAGGGGCTGCGAAACCCGAAAGATCGAGTCCCGAACAAGCAATGGCCGAGGGAATGGATGGGACATCGGTACAAGCGTTGTGCGGCGGGGGCCGGTTCGGTATGCTGGTGAGACACACAGGAGACTGTTTCATGGGTAAGTTCGCGCGATCGTGGGACCTCTTCAAGCAGTCCGGCCGGGTGCTGATTTCCGACAAGCAGCTGCTGGTGCTGCCGATCCTGAGCAGCATCTCGTGCATCCTGGTGCTGGTGACCTTCGCGCTGCCGCTGATCTTCGCGGTGGACTGGCACACGGTGATGACGCAGGCGAAACAGTCGCGCGGATCGGGCGACGGGATGCCGATGCAGCCGTGGTATCCGGTGGTGCTGTTCGCGTACTACTTCGTGAACTTCTTTGTGATCACGTTCTTCAACTCCGCGCTGATCGCGTGCGCCATCCGGAAGTTCAATGGCGAGTCCGCGACGCTAAAAGACGGGCTCGGCGTGGCGATGTCACGCCTGCCGCAGATTCTGGCGTGGTCCGCCGTGGCGGCGACGGTCGGAGTGGTATTGCAGATGGTGCAGGAGCGGCTGGGCTTTGTCGGCAAGATCATCATGAACCTGATCGGCATGGTCTGGACGATCGCGACGTTCTTCGTCGTGCCCGTGCTGGTGGTGGAGAAGGTCGGGCCGATCTCCGCGATCAAGCGTTCGGTGGAGATTCTCAAGAAGACGTGGGGCGAATCACTCATCACCAATCTGGGCATCGGGGCGGTAACGAGTGTGCTGGTGCTGGCGGGTGTCCTCTTTCTCGTCGGCGCGGGCGTGCTCTCAATCGTGATGCAAAGCGCGTGGCCGATCGCCGTGATGGGTGGGTTGTTCCTGATCTACATGGTCGCGATCTCGCTGATCGCGACGACGCTCAAGGGCATTCTGCTGGCCGCGACTTATCAGTTCGCGTCCACCGGCAGCGTCCCCAGCGGCTTCAACCAGGACATGCTCAGCCAGGCGTTCAAGCCGAAGGGACAGAAGTGAGTGGTCAACCGGGTTTGACACCGATGCGCCCGGTGTAGTCGATTACGTTCAGAAGCGGCGGGTGCGGGTGCGCGGCGAAGTACTCTTCAACCGCGCGGCGCGCCCCCTGCCAATGGCCGAAGTCGTCGATGATGAGCACGCCGCCGGCAACAAGCCGGGGATAGAGATGCTCCAGCTCGTGGCGCGTGGATTCGTACCAGTCGGTGTCTAGCCGAAGGAGTGCGATGCGCTCCGGCGCGGCACGCGGGATGGTGTCTTCGACCTTCCCTTGCACGTAGTGGATGCGGCTCGCGGCATAGCCCGTGCTCGCCATCGCATTCTGCACGACATCCAGATGGGCAACCGCGCGGACAACGCCGTCCGGTCGATCGGCCTGCAACTGATCCGCCGCCGAGCGGCCATCGACTGTCTTGTCGGCGTCGGTCGGAGCCGGCATGCCCTCGAAAGTGTCGAAGAGGTAGAGCTCCCGGGATTGATCGCCCAGATGAGCAAGTGTTCGCGCGGCCGCGACCATGCTGCCGCCCTTCCACACGCCGCACTCGACCACCGCGCCCGGAATGCCGGCCCGCACGATGTGACGGACGGCCTTGACCAGCGCGGCGAGCCGCTCATCTGAGGTCATGGTGAACGGACGCGCCGCATCAATGTTCGCGCGATCACTCTCATCACACTCAACGGGGAGCGGCGGCCTCTCAGTCGCTCGGCGGCCGGCACGCACGAGCTTGTATCCAAAGACGCTGATGCCCATGTCCGCCTTTCTGAATCAGCCACCCGCGCATGAGAATACACCGGCGTGCGTTCGTCCGTGTTCTGCGGGCGGGTATCCTGTGCCACTATGTCGATGAACAAACCCGTTGTTGTCACGCAGCAGATGTTGGAATCGATCGGCCGGGCCTTGCAGGGGCAGGCCGAAGAAACGGTAAAAAACCGGCAGCGGATCGCCGCGTTGGAGGCCCGGCAGCAACTGGCGGATGAGACCCGCAAGCCGCGCGGCCGCATCGAGTTTCGCTCCCAGTACGGTGAGGATCTGTGGATCTGGGATGTGCTGGGCTGGCAGACGCAGGGGTTCTTCATCGAAGTCGGCGCGTTCGACGGGTACCACTTCTCGGTAACATACGGGCTGGAGATGATGGGGTGGAACGGCCTGCTGATCGAGGCGCTCCCGGAACGCTACGAGCAGTGCAAGGCAAGACGGCCGCACAGCCGCGTGGTGCACAGTGCCCTCGGCAAGCGCGGCAGCAGCGGAACGGTGAAGTTCGTAAACGTGCGCGATGAACACGGTGGCATGCTCTCATACGCGCAGGCGCCTGGCGACCACGCCAAGCGCATCGCCGATGCGAGGTATCAGACGAGCACGATCGAGGTCCCCGTGACCACCATGAACGACCTGCTCAAAGACCACACCGGCCCGATCGACGTCGCGGCGATCGACGTCGAAGGCGCGGAACTTGCGGTACTGGATGGCTTTGATCTGGACAAATACAAGCCGCGGTTGTTGATCCTTGAGGACAACATGGGCGGCCGCAATGCGGCCCTGGGCGACTGGATGTCCACCAAGCCGTATGTGTTCGCGGGATGGCTCTCGGTGAACAGGTTGTACGTGCGGGCGGATGAGGAGAAGATGCTGGAGCGGCTCAAGCGGTCGTAGACCTATACGTTGAAGTACTTCGCATCCGGATGATGCACGATGATCGCGCTGGTGCTTTGCTCCGGGTCAATCTGCCAGTTCTCCGTCAGCACGCAGCCGATGCGGCTCGGGTCGATGAGCTTCCAGAGCTTGTCCTGATCGCTCATGTCCGGGCAGGCCGGGTAGCCGAATGAGTAGCGGCTGCCGCGGTAGTGCTGCGTGAAGAGTTCCTTGACGCGCGGCGAATCATCGCCCGCGATGCCAAGCTCCTGGCGAATGCGCTTGTGCCAGAACTCCGCCAGGGCTTCAGCGGTCTCAACACCGAGGCCGTGCAGATAGAGATAGTTCGTGTAGTCGTTCGCCTTGAAGAGTTTCTGCGCTTCCTCGCTGGCTTTGGATCCCATCGTCACGCAGTGCAACGCGAGCACATCGCGGCGGCCGCTTTCCACTGGGAGGAAGAAGTCACTGATGCACAGATGACGCTTATCGGACTGCCGCGGGAAGCGGAAACGCTCGATCTCGCGGCTCTGAGTCTCCGGGTCAAATACAACGAGATCATCGCCATCCGCGTTGCAGGGGAAGTATCCATACACGACCGCAGGTTGCAGGATGCGTTCCTCGCGGCACTTGGCCTTCAGTTTCTCGAAGATCGGCTGGATCTTGTCCTCCAGCAGCGCGTCATAGTCCGCGTCGCTGAGTGCACCCTTTTTCACCTGCCACTGGCCGCGGAAGAGGGCGATGGGGTTGATGAAGTTGTAGACCTGCCCAAGATCGATATCGTTGACAACGCGGGAGCCCCAGAACGGCGGCTGTGGCACGCGATCCGCGGGAAGCACGGGCACATCGGATCGCACCGGCGCATCCAGCACCGCAATATCTCCGCCGCCGTCTCGCTTGGACGCCTCGAAGGCATCCTGCTTGCGTCCCTGCTCGGCGCGCGATTTGGCAATGACTTCCTCCGCCTTCGTGCGTTTGCCGATGCGGGTTTCGATCTCACCCTCAAGAATCTCGGTTTGGTCTGAAACGATGCGGTCCATCGTGGCGAGACCCTCAAAGGCGTCTTTGCCGTAGAAGACCGATCCTTCGTACACGTTTCGGAGCGTTCCCTCGCAGTAGTGGCGGGTAAGGGCCGCGCCACCGAGCAGCACGGGCACGTTCACGCCGAGCGTGTTTAGCTCGTTGAGGTTCTCCTCCATCACATTCACGCTCTTGACGAGCAAGCCGGACATGCCGATCGCGTCTGCCTTCGTCTCCTTCCACTTCTCGACGATCGCCGAGATGGTCTGCTTGATGCCGATGTTGTAAACCGTGTAACCGTTGTTGCTCAGGATGATGTC
>JBKJOD010000056.1:0-9182 GCA_046593245.1 Phycisphaerales bacterium | reverse complement strand
ACAGTGATTAAGTTCCTCACCGACGGCATGCTGCTGGCCGAGGTGCAGGGCGATCCGCTGCTGCGAGAGTACGACACGATCATCATCGACGAGGCGCACGAGCGGTCGCTGAATATTGATTTTCTGCTCGGCTATTTGCGCGGTCTGCTTCCGAAGCGGCCGGACCTGAAACTGGTGATCACGTCGGCGACGATTGATCCGAGGCGGTTCGCGGATTATTTTTCGGCATCGTTGAGCACTGCGGCGGTTCGTCCATCGGGCTCCGCGACTATTTCTCCACTACCCCACACATCGCCGGTGATTGAAGTTTCGGGGCGCGGGTATCCGGTGGACATTCGCTATCGGCCGCACTCGGAGGATTTGGAATCACAGACGCGGCCGGAAGTGCAGATCGAGCATGTTGCGGACTCGGTGGAGGAACTGGTTTCGACACGCGCCGGCGGCGGGGATGTGCTGGTGTTTCTGCCGGGCGAGCGGGAGATTCGGCTCTCGGCTGATGCGCTGCGACGGAGGAGACTGGATGCGGATGTGCTGCCGCTGTTCTCGCGGCTGACAAATGAGGAGCAGGACCGGATTTTTCACCCGACGGGGAGGCAGCGGGTGATACTGTCGACGAATGTCGCGGAAACATCGCTCACGGTGCCGGGGATTGTGTATGTGGTTGATACGGGGCTGGCACGACTGAGCCGGTACGACCCGGCGCGGAAGATTCAGCGGTTGCCGATCGAGCCGATCTCGCGTGCATCGGCGAATCAGCGGGCGGGCCGCTGCGGGCGCATCGCGCCGGGGGTGTGCATTCGGCTGTACTCGGAGGAGACGTACGGCGCGAAGCCAGCGTTCACCGATCCGGAGATTCGGCGGACGAATCTGGCGAGCGTGATTTTGCAGATGAAGGCGTTGAGAATTGGGGCGATCGAGGACTTTCCGTTTCTGGATCCGCCGGATGCGGCGGCGATCAAGGATGGGTATGAGACGCTGTTTGAGCTGGGCGCAATCACGCAGCCGGACCGGGAAGGAGTGGTGACGCCGACGGGGGAGCGGATGAGCCGGGTGCCGACTGATCCGCGGATCGCACGGATGTTGATTGGAGCGGAGCGGGAGCATGCACTGAGCGAGACCGTGGTGCTTGCGGCCGCGCTCTCTATTCAGGACCCGCGGGAGCGACCGGCATCGCGGCAGCAGGATGCGGACCGAGCACACGCGGTGTTTCGCGATGAGACGAGCGACTTTCTGACACTGCTCAAACTCTGGGATCAGTATCGCCACGCGACCGACAACATGTCGGGCGGCGAGTTTTTCTCGTGGTGTCGAGAGCTGTTTGTGTCACCGGCGCGGCTGCGCGAGTGGACGGAGATGGCGCGGCAGATTCGCGATGTGGTCGAAGACCTGGGCATGACGCTGAACGACAAGGCCGCGACGCCGGATGCGATCCATCGCTCGCTGCTCACGGGGCTGATTTCCAACGTCGCGTGCCGCGAGGGGGATGGGTCGTTCGATTATCGCGGGGTCCGCGGCAACGTGGTGCAGATCTTTCCCGGCTCGGTGATGTTCACGAAGGGGCCGAAATGGCTGATGGCGGCGGAGGTGGTGCAGACAACGCGGCTGTTTGCCCGAACGGTTGCGCGTGTGCAGGTGGAGTGGATCGAGGAACTCGCGGGGCACATGTTCCGGCACCAGTACAGCGATGCGCATCTGGATGTTGAGACCGGCGAACCGAGCGCGTGGGAGCGGGTGACGATGAGCGGGATTGTGGTGGTTCCGCGAAGACGGGCGAGCATTGCTGCGGCGGATGCTGCCGCCGCACGGGTGATGCTTCTGCGCGAAGCGCTCGCGCAGTGCAAGTGGACGACTGATGCACCGTACATGCTGCACAATCGTGCCGTACTGGAGCAAGGTGCCACTTTGGAAGCGAAGCTGCGGCGGCGGAATCTGCTGCGCAGTCCGGATGAGATCGCCGCGTGGTTTGCGCGGCAACTGCCACCCTGGGTGTGCAATCCGGCAACACTCAACGCATGGATCGCGGAGAGTGAGAGGGCACATTCCGAGTCATTGATGCTCGACCTTGCATCTATCATCAAACCCGATGCGGCTGCCGCGCTGGATTCCGAGGCGTTTCCGGACTTCATCGAGCTGGGCACGGGCGAGTCTTCGGTTCTCTGTCCCCTCGAGTACGCGCTCTCGCCGGGCAAGGAAGAGGACGGCTTGACGCTCACGGTGCCGCTGAACTCCCTCCCATTGCTCACCCCCGAACGCGCCGAGTGGCTCGTTCCCGGCCTGCTTCCCGAGCTTCTCTCGGCACTCATACGGAACCTTCCCAAACCTCGCCGCGCGGCTATCGAAGCAAAGTCCGACGCGGCATCCATTGCCGCCGCGTGCGCCGAGGCGATCAGCTTCGGCCACGGTTCGCTCAGCGCCGCACTCTCCGAAGCGTTGGAAGTACTACACGAAATCCGCATCGACGCGACCGAATGGTCCTTCCGCGGGCTTCCCTCGTACCTACGACTGCGCATCCGGGTAGTGAACGATCTCGATAGTCCGACGCCCAAGGAAATCGCCGAAGACCGCGACCTTCCCGCACTCCTCAAACGCCTCGAACCACGACTACAACAACTCCGCGCCTCGCAGGATCGCGCGGCGTTTGGCCGGCGCGGTCTCACCACTTGGAACTTCGGCGATCTCAGGGAGCGAATCGAGACCGATCGGGACGGCGCGGCCGTCACGATGTATCCAACTCTTTCTGACGAGCATACTTCTGCCGCGCTCACTCTCGCCACCACTCCTCTCGAAGCCGAGACGCGCACCCGTGCCGGATTACGCCGCCTTTTCGCGCTCGCCATCGCGGATGAGGTGATGTACTACCTTGAATCCCATCCGGCGTGGAACGACATGCGCACGCAGTTTGCGCAGCTTGGGACGCCGGAGGAGCTGCGCGATCAGCTCACGTGCATCATTGCGGAGCGGACGTTTATGGATGGCCAACCGGTGATCCGTGCGCAGGATGTGTTTGAGGATCGGCGCACCGCTGCGTGGGGACGGCTCTCGTCGATCGCACGGGAGACGTGCGACGCCGTGGCGCGGATACTGGATGCTCGTGCGCAGATTGCGCGGCGATTTTCCGGCGGCACGCCAAGACTGTGGGCGGACTCTGTTGCGGACATACGTGAGCAGGCAGCGTATCTGATGCCGCGGGGCTTCTTGGTGGCGGTGCGCTGGGAACAGCTGCGCCGGTATCCGGTGTGGGTTGAGGTCATGCGCGAGCGGCTGCTCAATCTGCGCGAGGATGGCTCGAAATCCGAGAGCGGTGCGCTTGCGGCGATCGCACCGCACTGGAAGCGTTTCACGGGGTGGGTCGCGGTTGCGGCAAAGGACGCCGCGAAAGAGCCCCAGACGCAACTGAGAGATGCAACTCCGCTGCGTGCTGAAGGAGGGAATACATCCAAAGCCCCACTTCCCCAGGCCAAACGCGCGGCACCGACCGTGAATCTAGACGCGGGTGAATGGGCCATGCGTCCTGGCCATCTACCGCAGGCGATCGAACGGTATCGCTGGGCATTGGAAGAGTTTCGCATCACGCAACTTGCGCCGGAAAGGGCCGCAAAGCCGCACATTTCGGCGTCTGAGCTTGATACACTCTGGCGGGCGGCGACCACTTCCTGACGGGAAGGGCGGAATCTCGATACGATGACTTCTGCGTTGGGTTTCCATCCGCCACCTGGCATCGCTCGAAAGGCTTTTTCTTCACACACACATGGCTGAAATCACACTCAACCGCGTTGACAAGATCTATCCCGGCAAGAAGCCCGCTGGCGGGTTTCATGCCGTCAAGTCGCTGGACCTTGCCATCAACGATGGCGAGTTTCTGGTGCTGCTGGGGCCGTCCGGCTGTGGCAAGTCCACCACGCTGCGGATGATCGCGGGACTTGAGGAAGTCTCAGATGGGACGATCTCCATCGGCGGGCGGGTTGTGAACGATGTGCATCCGAAGGATCGCGATATTGCGATGGTCTTTCAGAACTACGCGCTGTATCCGCACATGACGGTGCGCGACAACATGGCGTTTGCGCTCAAGATGCGCAAGCTGCCCAAGCCGGAGATTCAGCAGCGGGTCGCGGCGGTGGCGGAGATGCTGCATCTCTCGGAGTTGCTGGATCGCAAGCCCGCGGCACTCTCGGGGGGGCAGCGGCAGCGCGTCGCGGTGGGGCGTGCGATCGTGCGCGAGCCGAAGGCGTTTTTGTTCGATGAACCGCTCTCGAATCTGGACGCCAAGCTGCGCGGCTCCACCCGCGCGGAGATCAAGTCGCTGCACCAGCGGCTGAAGACCACGACGGTCTATGTGACGCACGATCAGGAAGAGGCGATGACGCTTGGCGATCGCGTGGCCATCATGGCCGGGGGCGTGATTCGCCAGCATGGCTCGCCGATGGAGCTCTACCGGGCACCCGTGGATCGATTCGTCGCGGGATTTCTGGGCACACCGCCGATGAACTTTCTGGATGGGCGGGTTGAGATGCAGCGCGGTGCGCCTGTGTTTATTGAGGGCGCTCCCACAGCTTCGGCAAGCGGGACCACACGCATTACGCTGCCCGATGCCTGGGCGGATCGGCTGAACACGCACATCAACAAGCAAGTGGTGCTGGGAATTCGGCCGCAGGCGATGGAACTGGTGACGGACGCGCACGCTGCGGGCACGAACTCCACGGTGACGCTGCCTGTCGCGCTTGTGGAGCCCCTCGGTGATCAGATGGACCTGACCTGCTTCACGCCCGCGCCGAACAACCACAAGCTCATCGCACGGGTGCAGGCGCGGGAGCTGAAGTCGGGGCAGTCGATTACGCTGTCAGTTGATACGAGCCGGGGTGGGCTGCATGTGTTTGAGGCGGGGGATTTTGGGAAGAATCTCACGGCCTAGTCATGGCTGTCTCGCGTTCCTCAGCGCTTTTGGTATGCAGCGTGGCGACCCTCGTTGGTACCTCGTTTACTTCGCGGCGCGAGTGACAGTTATCACCATCGACTTGCTCGCCGGCTGATTGCTCCCCGTCGCTACACTGCCGATCGGTACCAGCACGTTCATTTCGGGGAAGTATCCCGCCGCGCACTTTCGGGGAATCTCGTACTCCACGACCATAAACGACTTGGCGGTGCGTTGCTCGCGGCCGCCCTCGCCGAACCAGCTCGTGATGTCCACTCGGTCGCCGGTGTTCAGGCCGCGCTCGGCGAAGTCATCGCGATTCATGAAGATCACGCGCCGGCCGCCGGTGATGCCGCGGTAGCGGTCGTCCTCGCCGTACACGGTGGTGTTGAACTGGTCGTGGGTGCGGATGGTCATCAGCAGCAACTGCTCGGGCGCGAGGTTCCATCGCGGGATCTGATGCGCGACGAACTTCGCTTTGCCACTCGGCGTGGTGAACGTGCCATCGCGCGGGCCGTTGGGCACGTAAAACCCACCCTTTTCGCGGACACGCTGGTTGTAGTTCTCAAAGCCCGGCACGACGCGCGCGATCCGGTCGCGGATCAGGTCATAGTTTTCGCTCATCGCCAGCCAATCCGTGCGCGATGTAGCACCCAATACGGCGCGGGCGATTCCGCACACGATCTCCACCTCGCTGCGGAGGTGCTCGCTTGCTGGCTCGAGCACACCCTTGGACAGGTGAACCTTGCCCATCGAATCTTCGACTGTGACAGACTGCTCGCCGCTGCGTTGCTGATCCTTTTCCGTCCTTCCTTTGCAGGGCAGGATCAACGCCGTTCGTCCGGTGACCAGATGACCACGATTCAGTTTCGTGCTTACCTGCACCGTGAGAGAGCACTTGCGCATGGCCGCGGCTGTGTAGTGGGTATCCGGGGCGGCTGCCAACAGGTTCCCGCCCATGCCGATGAAGACACGCACGCGACCCTCGTGCATCGCGCGGATGGACTCAACCACATCCAGCCCGTGCTTTCGCGGTGGTGAGAAGCCGAACTCTGCGCCGAGCTGATCAAGAAACGCATCCGGCACTTGCTCCCAGATGCCCATGGTGCGATCGCCTTGCACGTTCGAGTGGCCGCGCACCGGGCAGAGACCAGCGCCGGGACGACCCACATGCCCGCGCAGCAACGCGAAGTTGGCGATTGTCTGGATGTTCCCGACGGCACTGGCGTGTTGGGTGATGCCCATCGCCCAGCAGACGATCATCCGGCGAGAGCGCATTGCCACGCGTCCCGCTTCGGCGATCGTGCTCCGCGGCACCCCACTCTGATCCAGAACCAGTTCCCATGACTCGGAGCGGATGTCCGCAGCGAAGGCATCGAATCCCTCGGTGCGAGAATCGACGAACGCGCGGTCGATGGCGTGTTCGCCGCGTTCCTCCGCTTCGAGCATCTCCTTCATCACACCCTTGAGAAAGGCGATATCACCGTTGATCCGCACGGGGACGTGCAGCGATGAGAGCTTGGTGCCGTGCCCGAGCATCGCCAGCACTTCCTGCGGATGCCGGAACTTCTCAAGTCCCACCTCCCGCAGCGGGTTCACGCCGACAATCTCGCATCCGTTCCGGCGCGCGGCGAGCAGACTGCTGAGCATCCGCGGGTGGTTCGTTCCCGGATTCTGGCCGATGACCCAGATCGAATCCGCCTTCTCAAAGTCCTCAATCGTGACAGTTCCCTTGCCGATACCAATCGATTCCGTGAGCGCAAGGCCGCTGGACTCGTGGCACATGTTCGAGCAGTCCGGCAGGTTGCTCGTGCCGAACTGGCGCACGAAGAGTTGATACAGAAACGCGGCTTCGTTGCTGGTGCGGCCGCTTGTGTAGAACGTGGCCGCATCGGGCGTGGGCAACGCATGCAGTTCACGCTCGATCAACGCGAAGGCATCATCCCACGAGATCGGGACATAATGCGTCGCCCCTTCGCGCAGCACCATTGGCTCCGTCGGCCGACCCGCTTTGTCCATCCACGATTCGCTCCGAGCCAGCAGATCATCAATCGAGTGATGCGAGAAGAACGCACGATCCGCCCGTGCCCGCGTGGCTTCGCTCGCCACGGCCTTCGCCCCGTTCTCGCAGAACTCGGCGAACGAGCGTTTGTGCTCAGGATCCGGCCAGGCGCAGCTTGGGCAGTCGAAGCCATCGAACTGGTTGACGTGCCGCATTCCGCTGATCGCACGCCCGATCCCCATGGACCCGACGGTGAGTTCCACGGCTTTCTTCACTGCGGGAAATCCCGTCGCGTACGTCGGCGGCGTATTCACGCGCGGCGTGCCCGCGTCAATCGGCGGCTCGCCATTGCGAAGATCGCTTTGTTCCAAGCCGTCTGCCACGCTCAGCACTCCCGCAACATATGGAAACCATCATCCCCCAGAGGATGCGGATACGTTCCCTCGTCGCTCTCATCGCGCCGGGGATTCAGGCACGCGAAGTCCTTTTCAACCAGCAGGCGCAACTCCCCGCCACTCTTCAGCGGAGTCGCGAACTCAAGTCCGACGATGGTCTCTCGCGCCCAACGCGTCACCGCGTCCGTCGGCAACCGCACGGTGAGCACGCCATCGGCGCAGGTTGCGCCGGGCTGGATTGCCGTGTTATCTGACACCAGTCGATATCGAAACTGACCACCGTCGGGAAACTCCGTGCGTTCTTCCACCGCCGCGCCTGCTGCGAGCGCGGCGACTTCCGGCTGAGTCAGCCGCAACCGAATGGAGTTTCCCTTGATTCGCAGTTTCATCGTGTTCCGTAGCACGGGCTGTCAGTCCGTGTTCTCCCGGGGATGGCATCACCGATATCAGTGTGGCTCTCAGTCCATGTTAGCAATCTCCGCCTCCCACCTCGCCACATCTTCCACCCGATTCAGATTCGCCCACACCGGCTCCTTCCAATCACGCGGCGCATCCACCACACGCACACCCGCTTCTTGGATCAACCCCTGCATTGCCAGCTTGCTGGCTTGCACTCGCGCGAGTGCCACTTCCTCAAATGGCTTGCGATAGAGCGAAGGAAACGGCTCGATCCTTTCTTCAGCATCCACCACCCGACGCAGCATGACGCACATCGCTTCGGGCATTTCCAGAGCCCGCTGCAGAATCCACGCCAGATGCCGCGCACTGATTCCCGGCATGTCGATGGGCACCACCACCATCGCGCTGGTTTGACACTTCTGAATCGCGGTGAGGACGCCTCGCAGCGGCCCCTGGCCAGTCACTTGATCGTGTACCACAACATCCACACGTTTCTCTCCCTCCACATGCACTGCTTCGGCCGCGCCGACCAGCATTGTCGGGCCGCGCCAGGCCGCACGCTCAAGCATCCATTCCACAAGCCCCATTCCATGCACGCGCACGAGATCTTTACGTTTTCCCATGCGCGATCCCGTGCCGCCGGCGAGCAGCACGAGCGTGACATCTTCTCCGCTCACCGCATCACCACCCTCTCCACGCCGGAATACACGTTCATTCGATCGTCCCGGAGAAAACCAATGAGCGTCATCCGCATCTCCCGAGCGAACTCCACCGCGAGTGATGAGGGTGCGGAGACACCGGCCACGATGGGCACTCGTCCTGCCACTGCCTTCTGCACAATCTCAAAGCTCGTCCGGCCGGAGACCACCAGCACTGCGTCTTTCAACACAACATTCTCCAGCAGCGCACGCCCGATGACCTTGTCCACCGCGTTGTGCCGCCCGATGTCTTCACGCACCACGAGCATCGCTCCATTCGCGGCAAAGAGTGCCGCCGCGTGCAACCCGCCGGTGCGATCAAATGTTCCCTGCTGCGTGCGCATTGTCGCCGCCATGGCAGGCAACATTTTTGCCGGCACACACACTTCAGATGTGACCGCCGCGTGACACCCGCGCACCTGCGCGATGCTTGCCTTGCCACACAGCCCGCAACTGGATGCCGCAAACACGTGCCGCGTCAGGCGGTCAAAGTCCACGTGCACCAGCGGCGCGAGACGCACATCCACCACGTTCCCCCATTCGTTCCGCGGACAATGTTCGATCCGGTCAATATCCGTACGCGAATGAATCACGCCTTCGGTGAGCAGAAAGCCAGCCGCCAGTTCGGCATCCTCGACGCTTACCCCGTCCTCATCCACCGCTCCCGGGGTGCGCATGGTCACGGTGATCGCCCGACCGCGCACGCGAATCTCCAGTGGTTCCTCAACTGCGAGTTCTTCGCGAGCCGTCGCCGTGTCGCCGCGGGACCACTTCACGAC
>JBKJOD010000045.1:0-9021 GCA_046593245.1 Phycisphaerales bacterium | reverse complement strand
CGGTATGTCGCGCTGGTGGAGGGGGTGATGGGGGCGGAGCGCGGGGAGATTGATGTGGCGATGCGGGCGGATGTGGAGAACCGGCCGCGGCAGGTGGTGGATGTGGTGCAAGGGCGGCCGAGTGTGACGCGGTGGAAGCTGCTGAGCGTGGAGGTGGATCGGTCGCGGGTGGAGCTGGAGCCGCTGACGGGAAGGACGCATCAGCTGCGCGTGCACATGGCGCATGTGGGGCATGCGATTGTGGGGGATGTGTTGTATGGGAATGGAGAGCGCGGCGGGGAACGGCTGATGTTGCACGCGGCGATGCTGGAGTTCAACGAGCCGGGGCGCGGGGGAGGGCGAGTGCGGGTGGAGAGTCGGGTTCCGTTTTGAGAAGCCGCGACCTGGAGTTGGGATGCATTGGCAAGTTGTTCTGAGTTCGCGAGCACTGGAGCATGTCTGCCAGTGAGAGCGCAAGGGAGTTCTGACATGACCAACGGGCATCGGTCGTACGGTCGATGCGGAGGGTTGTTTGAAAGCCCGGGTGCGCTCTCACGGGCAGCAAGCTGCCCGTGCCACCCAAGGCAATCACTCGTGCCAGCCCAGAGCAATCACGCCAGCGGCTTGCCTTTGTTGATGGCTTGTTCCCAGCTTCGCCAGCGGCGCTCGACGGTGGCGCGTTCATAGGGAAAGTCGCACTCGGGGCAGTGGCCGTCATCGGGCAGGCCGGTGAGCGGGTAGTGGCAGTTGAGGCAGAGGAACCGGCCGTGGGCGCGGATGAGTTTGCGGACCTGATGGACGCGCCAGAGGAAGTAGCCGACGATGGCGAGAATGGCGGCGAAGGTGAGGGCGACCATCACGAGTGGAAATGGGCCGCTGAGTTTGTTGGTGATGACGGCGCTGATGATGATGCCCGTGGGCATGAAGATGATGGGGATGACCAGGAGACCCGGGTGGAGGAAGCGCGGCTCGTAGAGGGTTTCGCGTGTGGGACGCGGCATGGGGGGAGAGTAGTGCTGAGGTCGGAGTGCTGAGTGGGGAGGGAAAGCAAAGGCACTCGGGCCGCGGCGGCCCGAACATGGGCTGGAAAGCCCATGCCACTTTCAGACGCGGTCGATCTGGCCGGACTGGGGGACGTGGAGTTTCATGTGAATGAGGACTTTGGTGAGGCCGAGGACATCGGCATCGGAGAAGGAGTGGGTGTCGTGGCTGTCGGCGTCGAGCACGGACCAGCAATCGGTGTCGTAGGAATCCATGCAGGGGATGACGACTTCGGAGCGGTCGCGGGGGTCGCAGGCGATGTAGCCGGCGCGGAGGTTGTTGACGTCGGTGACGATGAGCGGGCGGCGGGAGTTGAAGGACTGGCCGCAGGCGCCGAACATGGCGATGGGTGAGCAGGCGGGCTTGTCGCGGCGCGGACCGAGGATGAGGCCGTCACCATCGGGGTTCTGTAAATAGAAGCCGATCCACGAGCAGCCCTTCGGGGCGAGCTCGATCCAGAGGGCGTCGATGGTGGCTTGCATGTCACGCGTGCGATCGCCGGTGGGGTAGATGCTGGCGATGACGGCGTTGTAGTTGCGTTCGTGCATGAGGGAGAGAGTATCGGCAAAAGGTGAACGGGAAGAGAGGAATGCACGGCTGTGGAGAGCCGTGCCGCCACGGAGGATGGAAATGAAAAACGCACGGCGAGGGCCGTGCGAGGGGGGGACCATGAATGTGGATGCGAATATCTGGAGAGAGCTTCGGGCGAAGTGCCCGAAACACGGGCCAATAGGCCCGTGCCACTTAGAGGGTGGCGGAGGTGTAGGGGAGGAGGCCCATGAAGCGGGCGTGCTTGATGGCGCGGGAGACCATGCGCTGCTCGGTGGCGTTGGTCTGGAGGCGCTTGCGGCCGTAAATCTTGCCGTTGGGAGACATCATGCGGCGGAGGTTCTCGACATCCTTGTAATCGACGAAGACCTTGCCGGCGCCGCCGGTTTTGGTGACTTTGATTTTGGGCTGGGAACCGAAGCGGGGGAATCGGGACATGCTGGCTGAGCTCCGTCGTGGGATGGTGCCCGGGGGACCGGCGAACAACGCCGGGGTGCGGGCGACGGGGTGAATGGGAGGGGAGGGTAGGCGGGAAAACGGGGCGGGGGAAGGGGAGATTAGGACCAGAATGAGGAGCAGGATTAGGACAGGAGAAGAAGGGGAAAGGCGGAGCGTGACGGTACTCAAAGGCGGATCAGGATGTTTGGCAACGGCAGGGACGGTTCGGGGCGGCGATGATTACGAGGCCCATGGCCAGCAGGATGGTGTTCTGGATGATGTTGCAGGGGCCGACGATTGGGGGGCAAAAGGGGGAGAGCTTGCCGAAGCAGCCGCACTCGACGGCGAGGCCGCGGGCGAGAGCTTGGATTATGAGGATGAGGAAGACGACCAGGAGAGCGGAGAGGACGATGGCCGCGCCGCGCTTCCAGATGCCGAGGAAGAGAAGGGTGGCGGCGAGGACTTCGACCCAGGGGACGACGCCAACGGAGAGTTTGATGAGGACGTCGGGGAGGCCGAGCTTGAAGGCGTGAATGGAATCAGAGAACAGGACAGGGCCGTTTGGGGGGCGCAGTTTGTTGAAGGCGGCCCAGAGGAAGAGCGCGGCGAGGATGACCTCGCAGCGCGAGGAGAGGCAGGACAGAACGGAGGGCTTGGAGCAGGAGCAGTTTCCCGTGCGGCAAGCGGCTTGGGAGGTGTCGGAAGTCATTCGCGTTCTTCTCCGGTGGTGACGGGATGGCCGAGGGCGGTCCAGCCGGGGATGCCGTCGTGCATGACATAGGTGGATTTGTAGCCCGAGCCGGTGAGCATGCGGGCGACGGCTTCGGACTCGTCGCAGTGGCCGCCGGAGCAATAGACGACGAGGACGGACGACCGCGGAATGAGGGCGAGAATCTGTGGATCACCGGCGTAGAAGTCGGAGAGTTCCATACGCCACGCGCCTTTCACGTGACCAAGCTTGTAGGGATCGAGCTTGCGAGCATCGATGAAGGTTGCTTGCTGGTCGAAGAGGGCGCGGGCTTCGGTGATGGTGATCTGGCCGGGCTTGTCGGCGAGTTCAGACTTGGATGTTTCCTTGAACACGATGGATGCGGGCGTCGCGGCGATCGGAGGTGGCGCCACGGGCGGCGGTTGCTGGAGTGTTTTGGGATCGGGTTTGGTGCTCAGTGGCGGCGGTGCTTCTCTCGAGAGCGAGATGGGGCGGAGCGCGAAGGCATCGGCGGCACCGATGGCCGCGCCGATGGCGATGATGGCGGCGGCCTGACCGAGCATGGATTTGCAGAGGCAGAGCATGTGGCCTCGATCGAAAGAGGTAATGGGATGCGGGGGAAAGAAATCCGCCCCCGAGGATCGGCGGCTCGGATTGTGGCCAAGCGACGATCATCGGGGGCGGGAAAGGTGGCTTGGGAGCGTTACTTGGCCGTGGAAGGGTCGACCGGCGTCGCGCTGAGCGGAAGTTTGGCGGGGATGGGGGTTGCGCCGCTCGCGGGAGCGGGGATCACTGCGCCAGCGGGAGCCATTTTGCGGATCACGGCGGTGAAGGGGATCTTGATGGTCTCGCCGCCCTTGGCATCGGTGGAGACGGTGAGGAAGGACTGAACCATGCCGCCCTCGGCGGGGGTGACGCCGGAGATGGTGACCATGTAGTAGTTGCCGTCTTCAACCTTCTTGAAGTCGGTGACGACCTGCATGTCCTTGCGGGCATCGGTCTCGAGGGAGAGGATGTTGAAGGGCGTGCCGGAGCGGGAGTCGAAACGGACCTCGGTGGTGAAAGGTGTGGAGGGGTCGTTCACGCGGAGGATGGCCTGCGCGGGAGAGGCCTTCACATCACCGACGACATCGGCGCCCATGAAGTAGGGCTGGAGCTTGGCGCGCTCGTCGTTGGTCTTGATCTCGATTTGAGATTGCAGAGTGCCGATCGGCGCGCCCTTGCCCACGAGAAGCTCAACGGGCACCTTGACGAAGGTCTCGTTGTTCTCGGTGGCGGTCATGGCTTCGCCGACGGTGGCCTTGACGAACTCGCTGTTGGAGGTGACCGACTCGACCTTGAAGCCCTCCTTGCGGCCGGTGATCATGAGCTTGGTGGTCTGGCCGGTGGTGTGGTCCACCTCGGAGAGGAACATCTTGGGGGGATCGAAGACCACGAGGGCCTTGACGTTGGCGGTGAGTGTGGCGATCTGCTGGGAGTAGATGCCCTGGGGATTCACGACGGTGAAGGTGAGCGTCTTGGTCTGGGGGCCTTGGCGGTTGTGGGGATCAAAGCGGGCGGTGACCTTGCCGTTTTCGCCGGGCTTGTAGGTGGTCTTCTCGAGGGTGGGGACGGTGCAGCCGCAGGAGGCGGCGACGGCGATGGTGATTTCCTTGTCGGCGATGTTGGTGAAGGTGAAGGCGTGCTCGACGGGCTCGGTGTCGGAGATATCACCCCAGTCGAACTTCATGTTGTCGAGCCGGAGGGCGTCGGGAAGAGCGTTTGGGGCCGCGGGAACGGGCTGCACAGAGGCGGGCATGGGAACGTTCGCGGCCGGAGGCGGAACGATGGCGGGATTCGTGGCCTTGGGGGCGTCCGACTTGCCGGGCGTGCCGGGGGCTTGGCCGAGTGAGAGGGAGACGGGGAGGGCCACTGCGGCAAGCAGGGCGACGATGCGAATCGAGGACTTCATATGCTGGGTGCTCCGAGAGGTGTGTCGTGTTTGACTGGCAGGAAGAACTGGGCGAACGGTTCCGCCGGGCGGGTTTTACGCGGCTAGGGCATCGGCGTTCGCCGGGCCCAGATCATTCGCAGGGGAGTTATCGGCGGCAATGGGGCGGAGATCACCACGATTGAAGGATTCGAGGGCCGAATAGACCTCGGCGGGGGCGGGGGCGACGCGGATGTGCTCGCGGAGGACGCGGCAGGGGCCGAGCCGCTTGGCGAACCAGGAGATGCGCCGGCGGATCTGGAACATGGCGTAGCGGTCATCGCGGTATTCGCGCATGAGATCGAAGTAGCGGCGGATGAGGGTGAGGATTTCGGCGCGGTCTGGGGGGAGAGGGAGGGTGCCGGTGGTTTGCAGGGACCAGGCATCACGGAAGATCCACGGGGTGGAGAGCGCGCCGCGGCCGATCATGACACCGTCGCAGCCGGTGCGGGCGATCATGTCCAGGACGTGCTGGGGCTCGGTGACATCGCCGTTGCCGATGACGGGCGTGGATGGGCTGGAGGACTTGACGGCTTCGACGACGCGGCGGATGCCTTCGTGATTCACGACGCCCAGAAACTTCTGCTGGGTGGTGCGGCCGTGGATGGTGATCATGGATGCGCCGGCGGAAACGAGGCGCGGCGCGAGGGTTTCGGCGACGGGCTCGCAATCAAACCAGCCCAGACGCATCTTGCAGGTGACGGGGATCGGGTTCGGGCCAGAGCCGACAGCGGCGACGACGCGCTCGACGAGGGTGGTGGCGGTGTCGGGGATGCAGAGGAGTTTGGAGCCGCCGTCTTTCTTCGTCACTTTGTCAACGGGGCAGCCCATGTTGATATCGATGATGGTCGCGCCGTGGTCGCGGGCCCAGCGTGCGCCGTCGGCCATGATGTCCGGGTCGCCGCCGTAGAGCTGCATGCCGACGGGCTTGTCAAAGGCGTTGGTCTGGGCGAGGTCGAGAGATGTGGCGGTGCCGCGGAGAAGTCCCTGGGGGGAGAGGAGATCGGTGCAGGCGAGGCCGAGGCCACCGTATTCGCGGCAGACGGTGCGGAATGCGAGATCGCAGTAGCCCGCGATGGGGGCGAGGAGGAGGTTGGTGTGGAGATGGACGTGGGCGACGCGGAGCATGGGGGTCAGCGGCGGGGCTTTCGAGTGGGGGCGCGCTTGGAGTGACCGTTGCCCATTCCCTCAACAGACGCAACGTGGAGGTACGGAACGGTGGCGAACTTGTCGGAGTTTGGAGCGGCGATGAAAACCCATGATTTCATTGGTACGACAAGGGATGGGTTGGTGACCAAATAAGACTTGCCGCTGCTCGCGCGGATACGGAACGGGTGGAACGGTTCACGTGACATGAACTCTCGAATGGCGTCGATGATCATTGCGAAGTATAGAAGGGAAACTGCGTCCCGACGGGTTCGTCGAAGGCGCTGGTCTGGCGGGGTCGATGGGGCTTTATCCGCGGCAGACAGTGCGGAATACGGGATCGCAGTAGCCCGCGATGGGAGCGAGGAGGAGGTTGGTGTGGAGATGGACGTGGGCGACGCGGAGCATGGGGAAAGGATATGGAGTTGGGGTGAACCGATCCTGTGATTGAAAGGTATTTGGTAGAGTCGCGAATGGTGCAGAATCCGCGGGAATGGCTCGCCCCTCTCCAAACTCACTCATCCCGGGCGTGTGTGTCCGGGCTGACCTAATCTCTCCTCCCTTGTACCAATCACTCCTCACCCGCCGCTATCTCACCAGTAAGGTCATGCCGTGGTTGGCGATGACATCGGTTGCTCTGTGCTGCATGTTGACGCTGCTGGTGTGGTCGATCATGGGGGGGTTTCTGGATGTGTTCAGGGACATCGGGCGGAAGATGGAGGGGGATGTCAGCATCAAGTGGGACACGGTGGGGTTCGCGCACTATGACGATCTGATCGCGCGGCTGGAGAAGGATGCGCTGGTGGCGGGGGCCGCGCCGGTTATTACCACGTATGGGATGGTCTCGCTGCCGGATGATCGGTCGTTTGCGGCGACGATTCAGGGCGTGGATGAGCGGTACGCGCGGGTGAGCAACTACAACGAGTCGCTCTGGTGGCGGCCGGAAACGGAGCCTGCGAAGACGGATGTGCTGGGACAGGCGTTCGTGGATGCGAAGAAACGCGGCGTGCCGCTCGCGCAGGTGGCGAAGGAGCGCGGCATCGATACCACGGCGATGGATCAGCGGCTGGACCCGGAGTGGTGGAAGAAGGTGCAGGATGATTTTCATGGATCGCCGACGATCAACGGAAGCCCCGTGGAATCGCCCGCGCCCGGCGCGTTCAAGCCCTGGCCGCAGATGCTGGAGGATGGGAAGCAGTTGATGGTGACGGACCCGAAGACGGGTCAGCGACGATCTGCGGCGGTCCCGGGGATCGAGGTGGGTGGGTTTCTGAAGCGGATGCCGGGGGGCTGGTACAACATCAACGAGTTCGCGGCGTCGCGCCGGAGCGATGGGAAGAACGTGTGGTCGGGTGCATTCCTTCCGTGGCGGAGCATCACGCTGACGGTGCTGCCGATGGACAAGGCGGGGCGCGACATCGCGACGCGATCCATCAAGCTGCCGGTGGCGAATGAGTATCGGACTGGATTCTTTGAAACGGATAAGAACACGGTGCTGGTGCATCTCTCGGTGTTGCAGAAGCTGCTGAAGATGGAGCAGGGCGAGGTGCTCGAGAGCGGGCCGGTGAATCCGTACGCGGTGGAGGATGCTGGGAACGGCGGGGAGCGGCCGGTGCAGGCGCGAGTGGTGAAGGTCGCGCCGGCGAAGGTGACGACGGTGCTGGTGAAGGCGAAAGAAAATGTGGGGAGCGAGAAGCTGCGCGACCGGTGTCTGGAGATTTACAAGGAGTTCGCCGCGGCCCACGATGGAGAGGTGCCGTCGTTTGAGCAGATGAGCAACGGGAGGGGAATCAGCACCTGGGAGCGCCGGTTCGCACTGTTCATCGGGCAGGTGGAGAAGGAGACGGTGACGGTGCTGATGATTTTGCTGGTGATCTCGCTGGTGTGTACGGCTCTGATATTGGCGATCTTTTGGTCGATGGTGAACGAGAAGACGAAAGACATCGGGATTCTGCGCAGCGTCGGGTGCTCGCGAACCGGCGTGGCGTGGGTGTGGCTGCGGTACGGGGCGATCATCGGCGTGTGCGGGGCCGTGATCGGGATCGCGGCGGGGTCGATGATCGTGTGGAACATCAACCCGATTCACGACTGGCTGGGGCGGATCGCGGGGATCAGCGTGTGGGATCCGAGCGTGTACTACCTGCCGGAGATACCGAGCAGAGTGCGCTGGGAGAAGGCGGGGATTGTGTTCTCGTGCGCGGTGGTGTTCAGTGTGCTGGGCGCCCTGGTGCCGGCGGTGCGGGCGGCGAATATGGATCCGGTGCGGGCGTTGCGGTTTGAGTAGGAAGTGACGGAGTGACGGAGAGACGAAGTGACGGAGAGGGGACGATTAGGATTAGGAGCGGGATGAGGACCGGAATAGGCAGGACAGGGTGATGCTGGGAGGTTGGACGATTGGCGAAGATTGCCGGCAATGCAGTGGCGGAGCGGAGCGTCGCGGGAGCGGCGTCGGGTGTGATTCTGTCGGCGTCGAATGTGCGGAAGACGTATCGGCTGGGGCGGGTCGATGTACCGGTGCTGCACGGCGTGGCGATCACGGTGCGCGAGGGGGAGTGGGTGGCGATTCTTGGGGCATCGGGGAGCGGGAAGAGCACGCTGCTGCACATCCTGGGGGGACTTGATCGGCCGGATGGGCCGCGCGAGGGGCAGCAGAATTGCCAGGTCAACTTTCGAGATCAGAATCTGATCGAGATGTCGTCGGCGCAGCTGGATGATTATCGCAATCAGACGGTGGGATTTGTGTTTCAGTTCTATCACCTGCTGCCGGAGTTGACGGTGCTGGAGAACGCGCTGCTGCCGGCGATGCGGAAGTATGGAAGAGTCGGATACGCGGTCGCGCGGAAGTCGCTGGAAGCGGAGGCGGCTGCTCTGCTGACATCGTTCGGGCTGGGGCATCGCCTCAAGCACCGACCGGCGGAACTCTCCGGCGGCGAGCGGCAGCGAACGGCGATCGCTCGCGCGCTCATCAACAACCCGCATGTGCTGCTCGCGGATGAACCGACGGGCAATCTGGATCAGAAGACGGGCGAGGCGATTCTGGATGCGGTGGCGCAGACGCGTGCGGGGATGTCTGGAGAAGGGGGCGGGGGGACCAAGCGGACGCGAACGATCGTGATGGTGACACACGATCAGCGCGTCGCGGCGCGGGCGGATCGGGTGGTGCGGCTGGTGGATGGGCGGGTGGTGGAGG
>JBKJOD010000031.1:0-3200 GCA_046593245.1 Phycisphaerales bacterium | reverse complement strand
ACACCTTCAAGGTGCTCGCGCACGCCAAGGCCTCGCGCGTGATCGGTGACCTTGCGGTGGACTTGGAACCGATCGGCAAGGCCGCCGATGCGAAGAAGCAGCTTGTCGCGCTCGACGGCGTTGGCCCGAAGATCGCCGACAAGATCATCGAGTTTGTCGCCACCGGCACAATCAGCGAACTCGAAGAGCTTCGCACGCAAGTGCCCCCGGGCTTGCTGCAAATCATGGAGATTCCGGGGCTGGGTCCAAAGACCGTCGCGGTGCTGTGGAAGCAAGGGGGCGTGGAAACCATCGCCGATCTCAAGAAGATCATCGCGGATGGATCGATTCTGAACCTGCCGCGCATGGGCGAGAAGGCCGTCGCGAAGATCAGCGAGTCCATCTCGATCACCGAGCAATCCGCGGACAGCCCAAAGCGGCTCCGGCTCGGCCTCGCCGTGCCGATCGCGGAGCGGATCATCGAGCGACTGCAGAAGGTGAAGGGCGTCAAGCACGTCGCCTACGCCGGCTCGGCCCGCCGCGGCAAGGAGACCGTCGGCGACATCGACATTCTGGTATCGACAACAGATGCCGCCGCCGCGAACAAGGCCTTCCTCGCCATGCCCGAAGTGCGGCACACCCTCGCGGCGGGTGAGTCCAAATCCAGCGTGCGCTTCGCCATCAAGGCGGACATGGGACGATGGGATTCCGCCGAGGCCGGGGCCGATGCCACCGAAGGCACCATCCAGGTCGATCTCCGTGTGATCGAAGAATCCGCGTGGGGCTCCGCGCTCATGTACTTCACCGGCTCGAAGGACCACAACGTCAAGCTCCGCGAGCGCGCCCTGAAGATGGGCCTGACGCTCAACGAGTACGGGCTCTTCCCCGAAGACGACGAGAAGGAACCGCCGCAGAAACGCGGCGTGAAGCCCGTCGCCTCCAAGACTGAGGAAGAGGTCTACGACAAACTGGGCCTGCACTGGGTTCCCCCCGAAATGCGCGAAGACCGTGGTGAACTCGACGTCTACACCCAAGAGAGCCTCTCGCGTAAGCCAGAGGAGCCCACGCCCACCAAGAAGACCACCACCACACCCAAACTCGCGCCAGCAGTGAAAGATGAGAAGCCCATTCCTCCCGTCGCCATCGAACTCGCGGACATCAAGTCCGAACTCCACGCCCACACCACCGCCAGCGACGGCTCCATGTCCATCGAAGAACTCGCCCGCCAAGCCAAGCAGCGCGGCTTCCACACCATCGCCGTCACCGACCACTCCAAATCCAGCGCGATCGCCGGCGGCCTCTCTCCCGACCGTCTCGTCGAACACATCAAAGCGATCCACGCGGCCCGCAAAAAGGTCGATGGCATCACGATTCTCGCCGGGAGCGAGGTGGACATTCTCGCCGACGGCTCGCTGGACTACGACGATGAGCTGCTCGCCAAGCTCGACATCGTCGTCGCCTCCCCGCACGCCTCGCTCCGCCAGGAACCCGCCGTCGCCACGGAGCGCCTGCTCAAAGCCATCCGCCACCCGCTCGTGCACATCCTCGGCCACCCCACCGGCCGCCTAATCGACAAACGCCCGGGACTCTCGCCCAACATGGCCCAACTCATCGCCGCGGCCAAGCAGCACAACGTCGTCCTCGAAATCAACGCCCACTGGATGCGACTGGACCTCCGCGACACCCACGTCCGTGCGGCCGTCGATGCCGGTGCCCTCATCGCCATCGACTGCGATGTGCATGAGAAGGAGGACTTCGAGAACTTGAAATACGGGATCGCCACCGCGCGGCGGGGGTGGCTGACGGCGGCAGGGTGCATAAATACTTGGACCGCGGCCAAACTGCACGAATGGCTGAAGAAGAAGAGGAGCCACAGATGAACGCGGATGCACACGGATTCAAGCATGGAGACATGACGGCAAAGATCATCGAGGTCTTTTACTCCGTCTACAACGAACTCGGATATGGTTTTCTGGAATCCGTCTACGAGAAGGCGATGTGCATCGCGCTCGAACAGGCGGGGTTGAAGGCGGTGGCACAGTCAGGCCTCACCGTGCATTTCAGAGGCCATGTTGTCGGCGAGTTTTGTTCCGACATCATCGTCGAGGACAAGGTGCTCATCGAACTCAAAGCCGTACGTGCCTTCGACAGCTCGCACGAAGCACAAACACTCAACTATCTCCGCGCCAGCCACATCGAAGTCGCCTTGCTCGTCAACTTCGGCCCCAAGCCCGAGTTCAAGCGATTCATCTTCGACAAAGATCGTAAAGCTCACCGCGCCCTCGCCTAATCCTCTCTTCCCTGCCTTTTCCCGGCTCGAATCCGTCCCATCCGTGTTGATCTGTGGCTAAACTCCCCTCATGTTTGAACGCCTCTCCGACGGTTTCTCCAACGTTTTCCGCAAGCTCTCCGGCAAGGGCTCGATCTCCGAGTCCAACATCACCGAGGCGCTCGCGGATGTCCGCAACGCCCTGCTCGAAGCAGACGTGCAGGTGGATGTCGCCAACGACTTCATTGCGGGCGTGAAGTCCGACTCCGTGGGCCGCGAAGTGACCAAGTCGCTCGAGCCGGGTCAGGAGTTCATCGGCATCGTCCATGATCGCCTCGTCGAGTTCCTCGGCGGGCAGGTGCAGCAGCCCACCACCGACGGGCGCATGCAGCTCCCGCCCGAAGACCCGACCGGTGGCATCCTGCAAGTCTCTCCCGGCCCCACCATCATCATGATGTGCGGCTTGCAAGGCAGCGGAAAGACCACCACCTGCGGCAAGCTCGCCGCGTATCTCAAGAAGCGCGGCCGCTCCGTCCTGCTCGCCGCGGCCGACCTCCAGCGCCCCGCCGCCGTCGAGCAGCTCCACATCGTCGCCGACCAGGTGCAGGCCATGCCCGGCGGCGCACGCGTCGAGTTCTATGGCGAGGCCGACAAAGTCGCCGAATATGGCAAGGCCGTCGGGGTTGCCGTGCAGGTCTGCCGCCGCGCCGTCGAGCACGCGCGCAAGACCGGCATTGATACCGTCATCCTCGACACCGCCGGTCGTCTGCACATCAACGACGCGTTGATGGACGAACTCCACCAGATCAACCGCTCGCTCACGCCGCACCAGATATTCCTCGTCGTCGATGCCATGACGGGCCAGGATGCGGTCAACTCCGCGAAGGCCTTCCACTCCAAGCTGGAAGTGGATGGCATCGTGCTGACCAAGTTCGATTCCGACACCCGCGGC
>JBKJOD010000025.1:0-4751 GCA_046593245.1 Phycisphaerales bacterium | reverse complement strand
CTCTGTCCCGAACGCGGCGACGAACGGCCCCAGTTCTCTGGGCGATGCGAATGGAAGCGGTGCATCCGGCAATCAGCCGCCCAAGGACGGTGCGCCCGCATCCAAGACGTCGCAGGTGACGGAGCCCAAGGGTTCGCCTATTTCGAATTCGGCAATGCCAGCAAGTGGCGGCGCAACCCCTCCCGGCGATGGCACTCCTCCTGGCGGTGGTGGCACGCCGGGTGATCATGGCGGCGGTGGTGGTGGCGGCCACATCATCGATATCCAGATTGAGCGCGAGCTGCAGGACTCGTATCTCACATACGCCATGAGCACCATCATGGACCGGGCCTTGCCCGATGTCCGCGATGGGCTGAAGCCATCGCAGCGGCGCATTCTCGTCGCGATGAATGATCTCAACCTGCGTCCCGGGAAGAAGCACCTGAAGTGCGCCAAAATCGCGGGCGATACGTCGGGCAACTATCACCCGCACGGCGAGGGTGTCATCTATCCCACGCTCGTGAACATGGGCCAGCACTGGCGCATGCGTTCCACGTTGATCGATCCACAGGGTAACTTCGGCTCCATCGCGCCAGACCCGCCCGCCGCGATGCGATACACCGAAGCCCGCATGACCCATGCCGCCGTGGACATGCTGGATGATCTGAAGCTCGACACCGTTGATTTCCAGCCCAACTACGACGACCGGCTCATGGAGCCGATGATTCTGCCGGCGAAGTTTCCGAATCTGCTGATCAACGGCGGCGTCGGCATCGCGGTTGGCATGGCCACCTCGCTCGCGCCGCACAACCCCGTTGAGATTTTCGACGGCATCGTGCGCGTGCTGGAAAAGCACGACATCGCACTGGGCGAGTTGATGACGGATGTGGTGGAGGAAGACAAGGTCGTCCGCCGCGGCATCAAGGGTCCGGATTTTCCGACCGGCGGAATCATTCTCGGGCGCGGCGGCATTGCTGAGGCCTATTCCACCGGGCGCGGTCGGGTCACGCTGCGCGGGCGGGTTCGCGTTGAGCCGCTGGAAGGGTCCAAGGACCGCCAGCAGTTGGTGGTTGAGCAAATCCCATACAACCTTGGTCTGCGCACGTTCATCGAGAGTATTTCCACTGCGATCGAGGCGGAAAAGATCACGGACATCTCCGATGCACGCGATGAGTCCAGCGCAAAGAGCCCGGTGCGAGTGGTGATTGAGCTGAAGCGCGGCGCGGACCCGGCCGTGGTGGAGAATCAGCTCTACCAGTTCACGCCCTTGCAGCAAACCTTCAGCATCTTCAACATCGCATTGGTGAATCGCCAGCCCCGCACGCTCAGCTTGATCGAGATGATCAAGTACTACATCGAGCACCGCACGATTGTCATTCGTCGGCGCACGACATTCCTGCTCAACGAGGCCCGCAAGCGGGCCCATGTGCTGGAAGGCATGATTTTCGCGGTCTGCGACATCGATGAGGTCATCAAGCTGATCCGCTCCAGCCAGACGCGTCTGGAGGCGATCGAGAAGCTGATGCTGCGCAAGTTCCAGATTCTGGACTCGCACCCATTCGCGGCCCAGATTCCGCCCCGGCTGATGGAAATGATCCGGCGAGCCAAGGAAAAGGGTGGTGGGGGTGCGGGAAGCAACGACTGGGGCGTGATGCTCAGCCGCATCCAGGCCGAGACGATCTGCAACATGCGTCTCTCGCAGTTGGTCGGTCTGGAAATCGAGCGACTGGTTGATGACTATCGCCAGGTGGTGGCGCAGATTCTCGACTTCGAGGACATCCTCGCCAAGCCCGAGCGCGTCCGCGCCATGATCAAGGCCGACTGCGAAGAGATGAAGTCTCGCTATCTCACGACCAAGGTCGTCGTCCCCGGCAACGCGGACACCAAGCGATACCTTGGCGATCGCGTGACAGAGATCCAGGATGGCGGCGATGGTTCCGCGATCGATATCGGCGCGCTCATCCAGGTCGAGGACATGGCCGTGACCATCTCCAATCAGGGCTACGCCAAGCGCGTGGTGCTGAGCACCTACCGCCAGCAGGGGCGCGGCGGCAAGGGCATCATCGGCGGCGCGACCAAGGAAGAGGACTTCATCGAGCACATGTTCGTGGCCTCCACCCACGACGACCTGCTCTGCTTCACGGACAAGGGCCGCTGCTTCAAGATCAAGGTGTACGAGCTTCCCGAAATGCCGCGCACCAGCAAGGGGCGGCCGATCGTCAACCTGATCGAGTTGAAAGACGGCGAAAAGGTCCGCGGGTTCCTGGCGATCAAGGACTTCGAGCAGTCCAGCCATTATCTCACATTCATCAGCAAACAGGGCATCGTGAAGCGCACGCCGTTGAAGGACTATCGCAACGTCAACAAAAGCGGCCTGATCGCCGTTGGCCTCAAGGATGGCACCGACGGCAAACCCGCCGACGAGATTCTCGATGTGCTGGAAACCACCGGCGATGACGATGTGCTGCTCGCAACCGCCAGCGGCATGTCCATTCGCTTTGATGAGCAGGATGCCCGCGTCATGGGCCGCCCCGCGTCGGGCGTGAAGGGCATCGAACTCTCCGAGGGTGATGAGGTCATCGGCGCGATCCGGGTGCCCATGAAGCGCAATCCGGATGAGACAACCACCACGATCGACCCCTCGCTCACGCTGCTCACCATCAGCGAAAACGGCTATGGCAAGCGCACGCCCATCGACGAGTATCGCGTGGCCCCAGAGACCGGCCCGATGCGTTCGCAGTCGCGCGGCGGCAAGGGTCGCGTGGACATCGACGCCAGCGAACGCAACGGCAAATCCGTCGCGGCACTTGGGATCATGCCGGGGGACGATGTCGTCGTCACCACCAAGAACGGCATGACCGTGCGCATGCCCACGGCGGAGATCCGCGAAACCGGGCGCGGTGCCCAAGGCGTCCGCGTCACCAAACTCGACGAGGGCGACACGGTTGTCGCCGCGGCGAGAGTGGCGAAGGAGGATTGATCGCCTCAGCTCTCTCAGTGTCTTGCGTAAAACGTGCCTTCACTTCCCCTTTCCGACTTCCCCCTTCTGAACTCTCCACCCATGCCCACTGAATGGTCCGAAGGCATCCTCCTCTGCGACTTGGCCGACGAGCCCGAACTCTCGGAAGAGTTTTCCGCGCTCTACGCGCAGCTCAAGAAAACGCCGGTCGAAAACACGCCGCATGTGGTGATGAACTTCGGGGGCGTGAGCTACCTGAACTCCTCACAGATCGCGCAGCTTCTGCGAGTCCGCAAGCGCGTGACCGAAGGGAAGAAGCAACTTGTTCTGGCCGCCATGCGTGATGAGGTCTGGTCCGTCATGCTGCTCACCGGCCTGGACAAAGTGTTTCAGGTGGCACCGGACACCATGACGGCCTTGGCACGTGTGCAGCTCGACGGCGCCGACAAATAATGTGAGCGGGGGCGTATTCGCCCCGAGCAGCCACTTGCGCCGCGGGCCCGAAACGCATCCCCGCCCCTCCGTCCCGGTACCATCCCTCGTGACTTCTCCCTCCCCCGCGCTCTCCTCCTCTTCACCGCCTGCATCCGCAGGCCCGATCGCGCAGCTCATCGGTGTGCGCAAGACGTATTACAAGCCCGATGGGTCCGTCCTCGTCGAGGCCGTCGGCCGCGGCGGCATGGGGCTTGATCTCTCCATCCCGCGCGGCCAGTACCTTGCCATTATGGGTGCCTCCGGCTCGGGCAAATCCACGCTCATGAACATGCTCGGCTGCCTCGACATGCCCACGGCCGGGCAGTATCTCGTGGATGGCAAGGATGTCGCGCAGATGGACGATGCGGAGCTCTCGCAGTTTCGCGGGCGCACCATCGGGTTTGTGTTCCAGGCGTTCAATCTGATCCCGCAGGAAACGATCGTCGAGAACGTCGCCACGCCGCTGTTTTATCAGGGGATCGCGACCGCCGAACGGCGCAAGCGTGCGATCGAGTCGCTCACGCTCGTGGGTCTGGGCGATCGGCTCGGCCACCGGCCGCGCGAGCTTTCCGGCGGTCAGCAGCAGCGTGTTGCGATCGCCCGCGCCCTCGTCACCAGTCCGCATGTGCTCATGGCCGACGAGCCGACGGGCAATCTGGATTCCTCGACCGGCGAGTCAATTCTACAACTGATCGAAGAACTGCACTCCCGCGGCATGACCATTGTCATGGTGACGCACGATGACCGCATCAGCAAGCGTTGCCAGCGGATCGTGCGATTGAAGGACGGCATGCTCGAGAGCGACACCCGCGTGCGCTGAGTTTCAGCGCATCACTCGTGCTGATGCGCTGGTTCATGCTCCCACGCCGAGCGAAGCTTCGGTGTCGCGGGGCCGGTTCGCAGCGCGAGCACCGTGACGTCGTCATCCTGATGCAGCGATCCGCTTTGTGCGTCGATGTCCTGCGAGAGCCGCATCATCGCGCTGCCCAGATCTTTCAAGGACTCCCCGCGACGCATGTTCGCGAGATAGTCAAAGTGGGGGGGGGCCGGACGCACGGGCACATCGGCCGCGGCGACATTCCGCGGCGCAAACGCGCCCTCGATGCCGTCCGAGTGCAGCACCAGCAACTCGTCGGGCTCCAGCCGGATCTGCACCTGCTCGTACTCGTAATCCGCAACCACGCCCAGCAACATACCCGAGACCTCTACCGGGCGCACGCCGTGCGGCCCGATGCGCAGTGGCGGCGGATGCCCGGCGCACGCGAGTGTGATCAGCCCCGTGCGCGTGTTCACGATGCCGCAAACGGCCGTCGCGAACCGCGCCGGTCCCGCCATGCAC
>JBKJOD010000418.1:0-10472 GCA_046593245.1 Phycisphaerales bacterium | reverse complement strand
GTACCCGATGTACTGCGCGAGCATGCCGAGCATGAAAAGCTGCACGCCGCTGAGGAAGAACATGGCGCAGGCGAGGAGGGTGAGGCCGCGGGTGACGTCCTGGTGGAACAAGAGTTTGTCAACGACGAGCACCAATGCGGCGAGTGCGGAGATCGCGATGACGATGCCGCCCGCGTATGAGGCGATGCGCAGGGGCGTCATGCTGAACGAGCAGATGCCATCGAGCGCGAGCCGGGCGAGCTTGAAAAAGCCGTAGCCGGTCTCGCCGGCGTGGCGCGGGTCGCGATCAAAGATCAGCGGTTCCTGCTTGAAGCCGGCCCAAGGGACGAGGCCGCGGACGAAGCGCGGGTTCTCGCGGCAGGCGCGGACGACCTCGACGACGCGCTTGTCCATGAGCCGGAAGTTGCCGGTGTCCAGCGGGATATCGATCTCGGAGATGCGACCGAGGAGGCGGTAGAAGATGTAGATGGAAATCTTCTTGAAGACCGGATCGCCGTTGCGCTTGCGGCGCTGCGCGTAGATGACCTGCACGCCCTGCTGCCAGCGGGCGACCATCTGCTCGATCAACTCGGGCGGGTCTTGAAGGTCGGCATCGATGAGGACGGCGGCATCGCCATCGGCGCGGTCCAGACCGGCGGCCACGGCCGTCTCATGGCCGAAGTTTCGGCTGAAGGAAAGGAACTTGACGCGCGGGTCCGCGAGCGCGAGACGGCGCAGCCCGTCGAGCGTGCCGTCGCGGGAGCCGTCGTTCACGAAGATCAGCTCAAACTCGGAGACGGCGGGGGCGCACTTCTCCAGCACGGTGGTGAGCCGCGTGTGCAGGACATCGAGGTTCTTTTCCTCGTTGTAAGCCGGGATGACGACGGAAAGTTTCACGGGCAGGGAGGGTATGGGGGTTGGGGAGCATGGGCGAGCGGGGCAGGAAAAGCGGATCTCAACAGATTACCTGGATACAACCCAACAGACGCAACGCACGTTGGGCAAATAGTCCGTGCAGTGGGGGATCGGGCGCAGT
This sequence comes from Phycisphaerales bacterium, assembly GCA_046593245.1. Lineage (GTDB taxonomy): Bacteria > Planctomycetota > Phycisphaerae > Phycisphaerales > UBA1924 > UBA4658. The sequence goes on along the minus strand of JBKJOD010000418.1, from coordinate 9,457 downwards.
CGTCCGTCATTGGACAAGGTATTCACTGGTTGAGCGATTTGCGGGCTTTGCGAGTGTGAGACTCGCCTATTGACTCGGCGGAAGCGTTCCGCTGGGCGTTTGCCGGTTGCACAGGGGCGTGCTTGAAGAGTCTCTCGAGTGCGCCATGCCCGCGATTGCGTTCAACCCGTACCCTCTTGCCTATGCCTTTCTCATCCCCTCGCATTCTCATTCTGACCGCCAGCGTGGGTGCCGGCCACATTCGCGCTGCCGAAGCACTCGAACTGGCATTGCAGCAGCTCTCGCCCAGCGCCCACATCAGGAATGTCGACCTGATGACGTGCGCTACCGCCGCGTTTCGGCGGGTGTACTCGAAGTGGTATCTCGATCTGGTCTCCAAAGCGCCGCATCTGCTCGGCTATTTTTATGACCTGACTGACAAAGCTCCGTCGGCCAAGAGCCCGCGCGACAAGTTCCGTCTGATGGTCGAGCGGGCCAACCTCACAAAGCTGACTCCCATCCTCGAAGATGATCGGGGATGGGACATTGTTGTCAACACACACTTCCTTCCCGCGGAGATCATCGCACGCTTACGGCGCAAGAAAAAGTGGATCACCAGCACACGCACCGGCAAGCCGGTGCCGCAGTTCACAGTCGTAACCGACTTCGACGCCCACGGCTTATGGGCCAATGACCCGACCGACCACTACTTCGTCGCCACTGAAGAGGCAGCCATCTCTCTCGGCCGCTGGAGTGTGGCGCGTGAGACCGTCTCGATCACGGGCATCCCGATCCATCCGGTGTTTGCGGAGTCCAAGCTGGCGCAGGACTGTCGGGCGAGGCACGGACTGAGCACCGATCGCCCCGTTGTGCTGCTTCTCGCAGGCGGCTTCGGCGTTGGCCCAATCGAGCAACTCTTTGAGGCCGCGCTCAAGGTTGAGAAGCCGGTGCATCTGGCCGTTGTATGCGGCAAAAACGAGTCGCTCAAAAAAACGCTCGCAAAGTTCGCTGTTCCTCCGCCGCACATGGCGACCGTGATTGGTTTCACCAGGGAGATGGACGAACTCATGGCCGCAGCGGACATCGTCGTCTCCAAACCCGGTGGGCTGACCACCAGTGAGATTCTCGCACGCGGCTGCGCCATGGCCATCGTCAACCCAATCCCGGGCCAGGAGAGTCGCAACTCCGACTACCTCCTTGAAAATGGGGCGGCCATCAAGGTCAACTCAGCGGCGGTGCTCCCGCACAAACTCAATACTCTGCTTGCCCGGCCCGCGAAACTCGCGGCACTTCGGGCAAACGCCAAGTCTCTGGGCCACCCGACCGCTGCGTTTGAGGTGGCGCGGGCGGTTCTGGCCGCGTGCGGCGGCAGATAGCCCCTTCCCCGTACTCCCCTTTGATCCACATTCGAAACTCCGATTCGGTTCTGATTCCCGCTACACTTTGACGCGCGACCTGTCCTCGCTCCAACTCCTCGTACTGTCGCACTCGGAGTCCTAGAGATGCCCAAGCGGATCGTCTATACAGCTCAGATCGAGTATCTCCAGTTGCTCGATGAGCACGGAAAGCTCGATGAGAAACTCGCGCCCAAAGGCGATCCGTCGCGGCTCACCGACGAGCAGGCACTGTTCCTGTTCGAGCGGATGATCGACTATCGCACGCTCGACGAGGTGGCCTTCAAGTTGCAGCGCTCCGGGCGTATGTACACCTATCCGCAGAATAAGGGCCAGGAGGCCGTTGCGCTCGGCGTCGGCGCGGCGATGAAGAAGGGGTCGGACTATCTGGTGCCTTGCTATCGCGAGAACGCGGCCCTGTTTCTCCACGGCCTGGACCCGAAGTACATCCTGCTGCACTGGGCGGGGGATGAGCGAGGCAATGCGATCCCGCAGCAGTCGCTGCATGGTGAGAAGGGCGTGAACGTCTCACCGATCGCGATTCCGATTGGCACTCAGATGCTGCACGCGACGGGGATGGCGTGGGCGTACAAGCTGCGCAAGGAGGATAAGGTCGTCGCGACGTTCTTCGGCGACGGCGCGACCAGCGAGGGGGACTTCCACGAGGCGATGAACTTCGCGACGGTGTTCAATGTGCCGTGCATCTTCGTCTGCCAGAACAACCATTGGGCGATTTCGGTGCCGCGCGATCAACAGATGAACTCGGAGACGGTGGCGCAGAAGGCCTTCGCGTACGGCGCGCACGCGATCCAGGTGGATGGCAACGACATCTTCGCGGTGTACAAAGTCATTAAGGAAGCCCGCGAGCGTGCGGCCAACGGCGCGGGGGTGACGTTTATTGAGGCGATCACCTATCGCCTCGCGGACCACACGACCGCCGATGATGCCCGCCGCTACCGCGCGGATGCGGAGGTGGAATCGTGGAAGGCCAAGGACCCGATGATCCGGCTGCGGAAGTATCTGGAATCGCAGGGTCTGTGGGATGATGCGAAGCAGACCGCCGCGATGGAGCGGGCCGAGGCATGGACCAAGCAGATCGTGGATGTTGTGCTGAACTACCCCGCCCCGCACCGCAACGAGATGTTCGATCATGTGTACGCGGAGATGCCCGAAGAACTTCGCCGCCAGCGGGATACGTGGGCGACACACTCGCTGGGGCAGTTTCCGGAACAATCTGGTCTAAACACTTCTCATCAGCCCGCTTGAGCGAACTAACACCATGGCAAACCTCACCCTCGTTCAGGCAATCACCCTTGGTCTCCAACAGGAGATGGAGAAGGACTCTCGCGTCATGTGTCTTGGCGAAGACGTCGGGCTCAACGGCGGCGTCTTTCGGGTGACCGAAGGGCTTCAGAAGCGGTTCGGCGCGGATCGCGTGGTGGACACGCCGCTGAGCGAGTCGGGGATCATGGGTACCGCGATCGGGCTGGCGATGGCCGGGATGCGGCCGATTCCCGAGATCCAATTCGAGGGGTTTATGGGGCCGGCGTATGACCAACTTGTGAATCACGCGGCGCGGTTTCGCAACCGCACGCGGGGCGAGATCACCGTGCCGCTGACGGTTCGCGTGCCGTGGGGCGGCGGTATCCACGCGCCGGAGTTTCACTCGGATTCGCCCGAGGCGATCTATATCCATTCTCCAGGCATCAAGGTAGTTTGCCCGGCGACGCCGTTTGACGCGAAGGGACTGCTGATCTCGGCGATCCGCGACCCGGACCCTGTGATCTTCTTCGAGCCCAAGCGCGTGTACCGCTCGTACCGCGAGGAAGTGCCGGAGGATGAGTACACGATTGAGATTGGAAAAGCGAAGGTCGTTCAGGAGGGCACGGACCTGACGGTGATCACATGGGGCGCACAACTCTTCCAGTGTCTGGAAGCGCTGGACAAACTGCCCGAGGATGTGAGCATCGAACTCATTGACCTGCGCACGCTGAACCCGCTGGACTATGACTGCATCGCGCAGAGCGTGGAAAAAACCGGCCGCGCGGTGGTGGTGCAGGAGGCGGTCAAGCTCTGTTCGCTGGGCTCGGAAATCTCAGCAATCATCCAGGAACGCTGCTTCCTGAATCTCAAGGCCCCGGTGCAGCGTGTCGCTGGCTTTGACATCCCGATGCCGTACGCGAAGCTGGAACTGGAGTATCTGCCGGACGCGAGGAGAATTGCAGAGGCGGTGACCCAATGTCTGGCCTATTAGCGATGTCATTCCACATTGTGTATCGGTTTCCTGATGAGCCGGGTCTGCTCCCCGATCCATTCGCTCTGGAGCAGCAGGTGCTCTGGGCCATCGTCGGATTCACTTTGATAATCGTGATCGCGAGCCGTGCTCGGGCTCGCATGCGGCGGTCCGTAGCGTGACACCCGTGCCGATCACTCTCGCTCAACTCTCCGGCCGAACGACATCGCCTGCGGTAACATCGCAGTCAACGGGCGCAATGATGCCCAAGCCGAAGGGACCTGCCCGGACGATTGGGTATGCGGCTCTCGGGGTGGTGCTGTTGCTGGCGATTCTGGTGGTGGTGATGAAGATCACAAGACGGGATGACTGAGTCATGGGGCTGACCTGCCGGCGGTGTGGCGGTGGATACGAACTCGCACCTTCCGGCTCGTGCAGCGACGTTGCGAAGGGCAAAGTCGGCGGTGGAGGGGTGCGTTTGGGGGACCGGAACGTGTGATAGGAGGTCACGGGTCATGCCCGCCCAGAGAGTGGTGGCGAGCTCGTGGCACGAGTGAGCAGATGTGGTAATCTCTGCATGTGGAAGAACCGGGGAAACGGATTACGTGGCTGCTCAACGCGGCGGCGGCGGGTGACGCGGCCGCGGTGCGAGCTCTGATGGCACTGGTCTATGACGAGCTGCGGGCGATCGCGCAGGTGCGCATGAACAATGAGCGAGCGGGGCACACGCTTCAGGCAACAGCGCTGGTGAACGAGGCGTATTTGCGGCTTCTGGGGAAGCAGGGAATCGAGTGGTCTGGACGAGGACATTTTTTCCGAGCCGCGGCGGAGGCGATGCGGAAGATCCTGATCGACCATGCGAGGTCCAAGGGGGCACTGAAGCGGGGGGGAGGAAAGTCGGCGTTATCCATCACTTCGGTGGCGGATTTGGCGGCGACGCCGGATCCGGAAGGAATTCTGGCCCTTGATGAGGCCATCCTGCGCCTTGAGAAGGTGGACCCCGAAGCGTCGGAGGTCGTACGGCTGCGGTTCTACGCCGGGCTGAGCGAGAAGGAGACGGCAGAGGCACTGGGAATATCGGAGCGGACGGCGCGGCGGGAGTGGGCGTTTGCAAGAGGTTGGTTGCGGCACGCGATTGAGTCGGAGGAGCAGGAGGGGTAGGAAGGACGAATGGACCCAGCATTACACGCACGCGCGAAGAAGATTATTGATGAGGTGCTGGACCTCCCGGAGGACTCGCGCGGGGTGGCACTGGACGCGGCGTGCTCGGGGGACCCGAAGCTGCGAGCCCACATCGATAAGCTGCTCGCGGCGATCGTGCGCGAGGACAGGTTTCTCAGCGGACCCACAATGATGGAGGGGGTGCGGGGGACGATGGGCGGGAGTGCGGGAGCGAGCGGCGGGATATTTGGCGCACGGGCCGAGGGTGAGCGGGCGGGGGCGCGGATCGGGCCGTACAAGCTGCTGGAGAAGATCGGCGAGGGCGGTTTCGGCACGGTATTCATGGCGGAACAGTCCGCGCCGATCCACAGGCGGATGGCTCTGAAGATCATCAAACTGGGGATGGACACGCGGGCGGTGGTGGCGCGCTTCGAGCAGGAGCGGCAGGCGCTGGCGATGATGGATCATCCGAACATTGCCAAGGTGCTGGACGCGGGCGCGACCGAACTGGGGCGACCATTCTTCGTGATGGAACTGGTGAAGGGGGAGCCGATCACGGTGTTTGCGGACGAGAAGAAGCTGGGGATTCGGGAGCGGCTGGAGCTGTTCACGCAGGTCTGCCGCGCGGTGCAGCACGCGCACACGAAGGGGATTATCCACCGGGACATCAAGCCGACGAATGTGCTGGTGGCGATGGCGGATGGAAAGCCGCTATGCAAGGTGATTGATTTCGGGATCGCCAAGGCGACGCAGCGGCCGCTGACGGACAAGACGATTTTCACCGAGTTCAAGCAGCTTGTTGGCACGCCGGAGTACATGAGCCCGGAGCAGGCGGGTGGATCGCTGGATATTGACACGCGCACGGATGTGTACTCGCTGGGCGTGATGCTGTATGAGTTGCTGGCAGGGGTGACGCCATTTGATCCGGAGCGTTTACGCTCGGCAGCATTCGGAGAGCTTCAGCGGATTATCCGCGAGGATGAGCCGCAACGGCCGAGCACGAGGGTGTCTGCAGCGACGGAGAAACTTCCGAGCATCGCGGCGGTGCGGGATGTGGAGCCGAAGCGATTGGGGGCGGTGATCCGCGGGGAGCTGGACTGGATCGTGATGCGTGCCCTGGAGAAGGATCGGGCGCGGCGCTACGAGACGGCTGGAAATCTGGCGGCGGATGTGGAGCGGTATCTGACGGGAGCGGAGGTGGAAGCCGCGCCGCCGAGCGTGGTGTATCGGCTGCGGAAGACGATGAAGCGGCATCGGGTTGGAGTGCTGACGGGCGGGCTGGTGGGCGCGGCGTTGGTGGTGGGATTGGCGGCATCGCTCTGGCAGGCTGGGGTGGCCAAGCGAGAGCGAGATGCGGCGCGGGCAGCGGTGGTGGAGGCGGAGAAAAGCCGCGCGGAGACGGAGCGGGTGGCGGGTTTTCAGAGTGCCCAGCTGGCCAGCATCAACGTGCCGGGAATGGGGCAGCGATTGCGAGGGGACATTCTGGAGAGCGCGGGACTGGTGCAGGCGCGGGATGGGGTGCCCGCGGATGAGATTCAGAAGCGGCGTGGGCAGATGGTCTCGTTGCTGGGAGATGTGAACTTTACGGACGTAGCGCTGCGAACGCTGGATGCGGACTACTTTGAGCGGGCGATTGCAGCGGCGCGCCGGGAACTGGCGTCGCAGCCGCTGGTGCGGGCGAGGTTGCTGCTCTCGATCGGCGGGACGATGCATGACCTTGGATTGCGGGATCGCGCCGGGCCCGCGCTCGCGGAAGCTCTCGAAATACGGCGGCGCGAGCTTGGAAGTGATCATCGCGAGACGATCATGGCGATCTCGTCGCTGGGGATTCTGCGGATGAGTCAGGGGGCGCACGAGGAGGGAGAGAAGCTGCTGCGCGAGGCGACGGACCGGGCCAGGGCGTCGCTCGGGCCAGACGATTCGGTGACACTGAACGCACAAAATAACCTGGGACTGCTGCTGTTCTATGCGTCGAGGTACGAGGAATCGGAGAAGCTGTACAGAGAAACGCTTGCTGCGCGGCTGCGGACGGTGGGGCCCGAAGACCTCGGAACGATCAAGGCGAAGTCGAATCTGGCGCTGGTGATATCCGCGCGGGGGCGAATCGATGAGGCGATCCCGATCTGGCAGCAGACCATCGCGGCGCATCGCCGCTTGCAGGGTGATGAGCACCGGGACACGCTGGCGGCGATGTCGAACTACGCCAACGACCTGATCCGAGTTGACAGATTCGCCGAAGCGGAGGCGCTGACGAAGGAGACGCTGGAGATCATGCGGCGGCGGTATGGAGAGGATCATCCGGACACACTGGCGGCGATGAAGCAGATAGGTCAGGATCGCAAGCTGCGGAATGACTACGTCGGCGCGGAGATGATGGATCGAGAGCGTTTGGCGGCGTGCGTGCGTGCGCTTGGCGAGGATCATCCGGAAACACTGCTGGCGCGGAGAGAGCTTGGAGATTCGCTCGCGGGACAGGGGCGTGCGGCCGATGCGCTGCCGTATTTGCAGGCCGCGCTTGCGGGTCAGGAGCGACGGTTCGGCAAGGAAGCGCTGCCGACAACGCTGTCTCGTCTGTCGTATGGGGATGCGCTGGCGAACGTTTCAAGGTTCGCCGAGGCCGAGAAGGAGCTTTTGATGACTGAACGGGTGATGAGCGTGAGCGGGCACGCGTCGAATGATGGCATTTTGCGGCCGCTGGTAACGATGTATGAGGCGTGGGAGAAAGCGGAACCTGGGAAGGGGTACGGCAGGAAAGCGGCGGAGTGGAGGGAGCGGATGGGGAAGTAGCGGGAGCTTGAATGCGTGGGATATTCGCGGTATTCGCGTAGGGCGGGCGTGCGTGGTGGGCGCAAAAAAGAACCCGGCTTGGGAAGCCGGGGTACCCAGAAATACAAGGGTGAAAAGTGAGCGATACAGGGCTCGAACCTGTGACCTCATCCGTGTCATGGATGCGCGCTAGCCAACTGCGCCAATCGCCCGAGATATGAACCGGAGTATAGCAGGGGGGGGAGGGAGGGGGCAATAGCGAGTGGGGAATGCGAAGTGAGAACGGATGAACCGATCGGCTCGTGAGATTGGGATGTAGATTTGCTTGGTTGGTCGGCTTGGGAAAGCAAAAGGACGTGCCTTGCGGCACGCCCTTCTGAAAGAGCGAACTGTGTTGAAGATTTACTCGGCGACGACGATCTCGACGCGGCGGGAGTCCTGCTTGGTGGACTTGGGGTTTTCAGAACCCTTGCCGACGGTGGAGATCTTGCCGCTGGAAACGCCGCGGCTGACAAGATAAGACTTGACGGCATCGGCGCGGGCCTTGGAGAGGGCGGTGTTGGTGGGGTACTTCTTCTTGACGGTGGGGTTCTTGATCGGGTCGGAGTCGGTGTAGCCCTCGATGCGAACAGACTGAGCCGACTTGACTTGGGAGAGCACGCGATCGATGGACTTCTTGGCGTCGCTCTTAAGGGTGGCCTGGCCAGCGGCGAAGAGAGCATCGCCAGCGATCACGAAACGCTCGCTGCTGCCGCCACCGGAGGAGCCACTGCGGTTGCGGGTGCCACCGTTGCCGTTGCCACGCCACTCGTTGTCGGAGCCCTGGGTCATGGCCATCGGGGCCTGGGGCTGGGCCTGACGAGCGGCAAGCTCGGCCGCGAGACGGTCCTTCTCGGCTTGGGTCTGCTGGACCTGAGTGGCGAGCGCGGCCTTATCGATCTCCGTGGACTTGAGGGATTCTTTGATCTGGTCGTTCTCGCTGCGGAGCGCGGCGTTCTCTTCCTTCAGCTTGCCGGTGCAGCCGCCGAGGAAGAGACCGCCCGAGAGGACGGCGAGACCGACGCATTTCCATGCGTTGCGTCCGAGGAAAGAAAAGTGATTCGACAGATTGCCGTTGCTCATCGCTGCGTCTCCGTTCAAGCGTGTGCGGCCCGGTTCAACCGGGCGCGAGGTGTTGTTGGCCCGAGCGCGTTCCGTCGCGCTCTCTGGTGGGTCAACGCTATCCAAATCGGCGAAACGGTCAACTTTCGTGCAGGAAATGGGGCTGTCGGTTGTGAATTGGTTGCATGAGGTTTCCCAGGTTGACGCGCGGGGTGGGAAAGCGGGGGACCCGTGCTCTGTGATCGAGACGGTGGGGTTGCAATAGCACCGGTAGCCGCTCAGAGCAGCGGCAACCGGTGGCACGGGCACACGGGCTGGAAAGCCCGTGCCACGGCTAAGGCAGGTTGATGGAGAAGCCGGTGAGGGAGGTCAGTCCCATTTCCACCAGTGGTTTGGCGAAGAGGATTATGAGGGTGCCGACGGCCAGATACGGCCCGAAAGGCATGGCTTTTCCGGCGGGGCGGCCGCTGAGGATGCTGATGATGACGAACCAGAGACCGACAAGGGCGGCCAGCGGAAGGGCGAGAGTGGCGTCCACCCAGCCCAGGCAGGCACCGATTCCGGCCATCATGTGGACATCCCCCAACCCCATGGCTTCCTTGCCGAATGCGAGGGAGCCGAGGATGCGGATGGCCCAGATCAGGCCGCCGCCAAGGATGGCACCCATGAGGGTGCCGGTGAGGACGAGCAGCCAGAGCGACGGAACATCAGTGCCGAGCAGGTGTTGCGCGACGATGCCGCCGAGCCAGCCGAGCGCGATAACGGGGGTGAGAAAGATGAGTTCCTTCAGCATTTCGCGGCGGGCGTGGGGGTAGGCGATCCA
>JBKJOD010000389.1:0-3025 GCA_046593245.1 Phycisphaerales bacterium | reverse complement strand
ACGAGTCCGCCCGCGGCATCCTCGAAGACCTCGCCTGGCTCGGCATCGAGTGGGACGATGGTCCGCTCCTCCGGGTGGTCCGGCTCTCCGAGCCGGACGTATCGCCTTCTTCATCCGGCTCGGAGAGCCGGACCACCCAAACCATCGGCGCCCACTCCCGCGATGTCGGCTCCTACTTCCAGGCCCAGCGTGCCGCGGCCGGAATCTACAACCAATACATCGAATCCCTCGTCAAATCCGGCCACGCCTATCCCGCCTTCGAGTCCAGCGAAGAGATCGACGCGCTCCGCAAGGAATACGTCGCCCGCAAGCAAACCTTCAAGTACCCCCGCCCCGCCGATGTCAAAATCGGCGAGTTCAACGAGCCGCGCTGGAAGCGTGCCCTCGCCGGCGAGCGCCACGTCATTCGCTTCGCGATGGACGACCAGCCCGTCGTCGTCCACGATCAAGTCCTCGGCGATGTCAAGATCGCAGTGGGCGAGGTGGACGACTTCGTCATCCGCAAAGCCGACGGCTTCCCGACGTACCACTTCGCCGTCGTCATCGATGATGAACTCATGGGCGTCACCCACATCATGCGCGCCCAGGAGCACCTGGCGAACACGCCGCGCCACGTCGCCATGCAGCGCGCCCTGAAGCGCATCGACAGTGGGGGGGGCGGCGAGCCCTTCCGCACCCCCGTCTACGCCCACATGCCGCTCATCTTCAATATGGACGGCACCAAGATGTCCAAGCGCGACAAGGCCAAGACCGCCCGCAAGGCGCTCAAGGAGGCCATCGCTAAGGACAAGTCCATCACCCCCGCCGCCCTCGCCCCCAAACTCGCCCTCGATGAAAAACTCCTCGCCGACTTCCTCGCCGCCGAGAACGACAACATTGATGTGGCCACCGTGGTCGCCAAACACTTCAACATCACCCTCCCCGAGATCGAAGTCTGGGATTTCCGCCGCAACGGCTACCTCCCCGAGGCCATCAACAACTTCCTCTCCCTCCTGGGCTGGAACCCCGGCATGAAGATGGAGGACGGCAAGGACCTCGAGAAGTTCGACATGGACTTCCTCGCCAAAAACTTTGCCATCGACCGCATCGGCAAGACGAGCGCCAAGTTCGATCGCGCCAAACTCCTCTCCTTCAACGCGGATTACATCGGCAAACTCTCCGATGCCGAGTTCGCCGCCCGCTGGCGCGCCTTTCTCGCCGAGTACGAGCCCGATGCCCTCGCCAAGCTCGACGCCCGCGGCCCAGACGCCGCCCTCATTCTCGCCACCATCATCAAGCCCCGCGCCAAAACCCTCCGCGACGCCCTCACCTCCGCCCGCTTCGCCCTCACCTCCGACACCGACTACCCCTTCGATCCCAAGTCCCTCGACAAACTCCGCGCCCCCTCTTCTTCCGGTCCTAATCCTAATCCTGCTCCTAATCCTCATCTCTCTTCTGCATTTCTCCTCACCTCCTCCCGCGCCGCCCTCGCCGCCATCCCCTCCTCATCCTGGTCCCCTCCCGCCATCCACACCGCCCTCGAATCCCTCGCCAAACAACTCAACCTCGGCACCGACAACGCCGCCGTGGGCAAACTCGCCCAACCCCTCCGAATCGCCGTCACGGGCACCACCGTCTCCCCCGGCATCGCCGAAACCCTCGCCATCCTCGGCCAACCCTCCACCCTCGCCCGCATCGACCGCTGCTTGGCCCAACTCACACGCCCGGAATGAGCGACGCTGTGGTGGCAACTCCTGCGGATGTGTTGAGCATCTCAAGGCGTCTGGTCTCCATAGCCATATCCAGAGCCACACATAGCCACAAAGGTCAGCAGATAGAAGTCGGCAAAGGAGACGGCCAACGCCGCGTGAGACGCCTTCCCCTACACTTCCCCGCGAGGACTCGCGCCCTCCGTCACGGAAGCCAACCCATGCATGTCCGCACCGCCAGACCGGCACTCCTCACGCTACTTTCGGTGACGCTGATCGCGCCCGCCGCGCTCGCGCAGCCGACCGATTCCGCGCCCACCCAACCCGCGCCGAAAAAGGAGCCCGTCAAAAAGCAGGAGCTCCCCAAGCCCCCGATCCCCAAGCCCGCTTCCGAGATCACCCTCAAGGTCGGCGACAAAGCCCCCGTCTTCAAGCCGGATGTCTGGATCAAGACCATTCCCGGGCTCCCGCTCGCCGCGCCTTCTGCATCTCCCGCAACACCAAACTCCACGCCCGCCGCGCCGCCGACTTCCACACCCACCGACACTCCCGGCCCCGCCACGCTCACCTTCGATCCCTCGAAGATCTACATTGTCGAGTTCTGGGCCACCTGGTGCCAGTCCTGCCGCGAGGCCATGCCCGCGCTCGCCAAACTCCAGCGTGCCAACAAAGACCTCGTCATCGTCTCCGTATGCTCCAGCGAGCGCAAGCCCGCGAAGGATGCCGCGGATGAGCGCCTCGAAGGCGTCCGCCGCTTCGTCACCGCTCGCCCCGAGTCCTTCCCCTACGCCGTCGTCTTCGACGGCTCGCGCAGCATCGCAAACAACTGGATCGCCGCCGCCGGCAAGGTCTATCTCCCAACCTCATTCGTCATCGACAACACCGGCACCATCACCTGGATCGGCGACCCCCGCGAAAGCGGCTTCGAGACCGCCGTCACCCGCGCTCTCAAAACACTCCCGCAACCCAAGCCGCCCGAGCCGGTGACGCCCGACCCGAAGAAGAAGCCCGCCAAGCCGCGCTCCAAGCCGTGATCCAACATGTCGCGTAATTCAGGGCATGAAACGTCCCAAATGGCCGCTTCTGTCAATGTACCTATACTCATGTGTACGCAACCCCCACCGAAAGGCCCTCCGATGAATCGCGCCGTCTTCGCTGCCATCCTCCTCGCCGCCACCGGCGTCGCCATCGCCCAGCCAACGCTTGTCGGCGGCCAGCCCGGCAAGGCCGCCCCCAAAGTTCAGCCCAAGAAAGAGGCCGCTCCAGAGGCCTCCCTCAAGGTCGGCTCCAAGGCCCCCGCTGTGAAGGCGGACAAGTGGGTCAAGGGCACCGAGGTC
>JBKJOD010000291.1:0-5704 GCA_046593245.1 Phycisphaerales bacterium | reverse complement strand
GGCCCACTCGAAGTTGTCCATGAGCGACCAGTGGAAATAGCCGCGCACATCCACGCCATCCATGCTCGCCCGCTCGAACTGCCGCAGGTACTTGGTGGTGTAGTCGATGCGCTGCGGATCACGGACGCGCCCGTCGTCCTGCACCCAGTCGGGATTCGAGAGACCATTCTCAGTCACATACACCGGCACCTTGTAGCGCTCGTGGATGAACCGCGGCCCCCAATACAGCGCCTCCGGCACCACGAACCACTTGATCGCAGTCTGCGGATGCCCATCGTCGAACGGCACGACTTCAACGCCGCCATTCGCGCCAGCTTTCACTTTGCGTCCGTCGTAAATGTTTACACCGTAGAAATCCAGCGGCTGCCTGATCTGCTCCATGTCTCCCGGCTCGATTTTCGGCGCGGCCTCCTTGCCGAACACACGCAAGCCATCCTCCGGATACGTTCCGAAGAACGCCGGATCGGCGTACCAGGTGTTGTTCCACATGTCCGGTGTCAGCACGCCGAGCGTGCCGGCCTTGGCCGCCGCGGTGTCCGCTGCGGAATCCGTCGCCGGCACATCCGTCCGGCAGACCATCGCCCAACCAACTGTGGGCTTCTTCTTCGCCCGCGCGCGGATCACCTGCACGCTCGCACCGTGTGCCCGCAGCGCGTTGTGACACGCCGCGACCTGCTCGCCTAGCGGCAGTGTCAAGCCAGGCGCGATCTTGCCATCGCCGTAGCCGAACTTGATGTACACCTGCGGCTCATTGATCGTCATCCACTTGGTCACGCGATCCGAGAGCCGGTCTACCACCAGTTCCGTGTATTCCGCGAACCACTTCGCCGAGTCGCGGTTCGACCATCCGCCGCGTTTCTGCAGCGCCAGCGGCATGTCCCAGTGATACAGCGTCACCCACGGCTCGATGCCCGTCTTCAGCAGCTCATCCACCAGTGCATCATAAAACGCCAGCCCGCGTTCGCCGACTTCGCCCGGCTTCCCCACCCCATCCGGCAACACGCGGCTCCACGCGATCGAGAACCGGTACGCCCGCAGCCCAATCTCGCGCATCAGCCCGACATCTTCCTTGTACCGCTTCACATGGTCCGCTGCGACTGCCCCGCTGTGCCCGCCGAAGACGGCTCCGGGCTTCGCGCAGAACTCATCATAAATGTTCGCCCCGCGTTCGCTCGCCAAGCTCGACCCTTCAATCTGGTACGAACTGGTCGCCGCACCCCATAGAAATCCGCTTGGAAACGCCATGTACAGCCACTCCTGGAATCGCCACGGGGCGAGGCGTGGAATGTAGGTCGTCCTGGGGGTATCCGGCACATGCCGAGGCGCAGGCCCGATCCGTGCGGTGTTGGGGCACCCGAACCGGTTCCGATTCTCGTGCAGAGATGAAACTCGAATCACCCGATGCTCACGAAGCCCTTTGCGCGTGCTCGCACCCAACTCCTGCGTTTCCATCTGTTTTCACCACCCTCACGCGGGAGACCGACGCATGCTCGATACGCTCAAATCACTGCTCGAAGACCAGATCAAGGACCTCTACAGCGCTGAGAACCAGCTCCTGAAGGCCCTGCCCAAGATGGCCAAGGCCGCCAGCAGCCAAGCCCTGCGCGAGGCCTTCACCGGCCATCTTGAAGAGACTAAGGGCCATGTCGAGCGCATCCAGGCCATCGCCGAGATGATGGACATCAAGCTGGGCGGAAAGAAGTGCAAGGCGATGGAAGGCCTGATCGCCGAAGGTGCTGAAGTGTTGGAGGAGGAGGGCGAGGACGCCGTCATCGACGCGGCTCTCATCGGCGCGGCCCAGCGCGTCGAGCATTACGAAATGGCCGCGTACACCTGCGCCGCAGCCATCGCGCAGCAACTGGATGAAACGGAAGTCGTCGCGCAGCTCGAGGCAACGCTTCAGGAAGAGGAAGCCGCCGACGAGAAGCTCGGCTCGATTGCCGAGGGCGAGGTCCTTCCCGAGGCCTCCACGCTCGGTGAGGAGGAGGCCCCCGAGAAGCAGAAAGCTCAGGGCCGTTCCGGCAACTCCAGCGTCTCCAGCAACGGTAAATCTTCAGTGGCGGGACCATCCGTCACCGTCAAGCACCTCTCCGGCCGCGCCGCCGCGAAAGCGCGAAAGGGCTGAGGAGCCGCCGCGCCGCACGCCGTCATGGGGCGTGCGGCGCGGGCCTCCGGATTCAGCGTCAAAACACGTAGCGGACCCGGTCCAATATCACCGGGCCCGCTCAGCCGTGAACCAAATCAGAACGTGAAGCGCACGCCGATGCCGATGGTGAAATCCAGTTCGGCGCGGCTGCGCAGATGGTTGTAGAGCGGGAACTGGGCCATGAGCTCGAGGGCGAAGTCGCGGCCCTCGTACATCAGCCCGGGCGCCCAGCGAAGCTCGTAGTCTCCGTTGGTCTCGTACACCCCGTTGAGTTCGGCGGTGAGGTACCACGCGCCCGTGCTGGCGGAAGTGAACGCGTCTGGTTCAATCCGATACAGGTACGAGGCGTTGTGGAAAAAGGCATCGCTGGTGCCGGCTCCGCCACCGATGGCGTGGCGATCATCCCCGCCGGTGGTGAAGAGATAGTCCACCGCGACGTTGAACCCGTGCCGCCCGCGCACCACGGTGAGCACCGCGCCGATGTGCGGATTGAAGGAGAGACTGGAGAAGTCCCGGTCATCGCCGCTGGCGACCTCCGCACCGGCCATGATCGCGGCCCGCACGGTGTCGATGCCGCCGGAGTCCTCCTTGAGGATTCGATACTTGAACATGAGATCGATGTCTTCCACGCCGTGGTCGTGGTCCACCGCGCCGGACGGGCCGATGCGCCGCTCCAGCTCGACGGGGACTTCCACCGTGAAGGAGAGCGCGCGGGCCAGACCGATCTGGATTGACGTGAGTGATTCCAGCCGCTGCGTGGAGTCCACGGTGCCGCTGGGGTCCGAGCCGTACTGGTAGAAGTTCAGCTGCGGGCGCACAATGACCACGCCCGGTGAGGGCATGGTGGCGGCTGGCGTGTACATGGCTTCCTGCGCCAGCGCGGGGACGGCGGCGAGGACGCACGCAACGGCCCCGAGCGCACCGGGCCACATACCGAAAGAATGACGGTGTGTTCTCATGGCTGCACCACCTTCACAAGCGTGAAGCCCGCATCCTCAACGGCCTCACCGAGCCGGGCGGGCGAGGGGTGCGGACCGCTGGCGGCGAGCGTGAGTGCGACGGTGCCGTCCCCCAGATCGACCTTCACGGTGGAGACGCCCTTGACGCGCTCGAGTTGCCGATCGATGTTGGAAGCGCAGAGGGGGCAGCCCATGCCGTTGACCCAGAGCACCACGGATGGCGCGGGAATGGGCACGGTGCTCTTGGTGGCCGCAAGATCCTGCGGGGAGACCTGATGGTTGATGATGTGTTCCTCGGTCATCTGCCCTGCGGTTCCGCCGCCGCCGGAGCAGCCCGGCAGGAACAGTGTGACAAATGCGACAAGCACAAAGACGATGGGGAGGCGCTGTGTTTTCATGGTGATCCTCCCGGCCGATGGCCGGAGTGAAAATGGACAAGTACGGTGTGACACGTGTTGTGGCGATAAGAGAAAAAAGAGCAGCGTGGCATTCGCTGGGCGCGCAATGCGGGTGCGTATGTCCGCTAGTTTCGCCAAACGCACAGCGCGGCCAGCCGTCGCGACATCACCACTGGAATGACGGACTGTGAGGAAACTAGATGCTCGCCCCACCACGGCGAAGGGGCCACGCGTGCGAACCCGACTCGGATGGGAAGCAGCCAGCCCTGCGCCAGTATGGGCCGCTGCGAGATCGGCATCGGCCGCTCGGGGGCTTGTTCAAGGGCACAGCAAGGGCAGGGCTCCTCCGGTCCGCGCTCGCAACAGCCACAGCAGTCGCATTCAACGCTCCCGGCTGCGATGCATGATGCGCATCCCAAATCGCAGATCGGCGCGGCAAGAAAAATCGTGCTGAGCACGAGAAGTATCGGCAACAAGATGGCGACCATTCGATGCGTCATCGCTGTGAAATGGTTCGGAGGGTCGGGCTCCAAATCAACTGCGATCGTCACTGGCGGCCCGCTCGAATGTGCCCGCCATCGCGTGGCCGGGTGGCCCGCCAACCCATCCTGCTTATTTGTCCATGCTCGCCGATCATTGTCAGTGCCCGCTGTGGGCTGGGCTCCATCAGGCAACACAAGATGTCTTCTCTCGTTCTCGTTTCGGCCTCGAAAGGGTGTGTACCTTGCACGCTGCACGCTCGCAGAATCTTGGTCAAGCGACGAAGAAGTCGAACACACGGCTGGACCAACTGCCGCATTCGGTGCCAAACGGAGCCCTTGCATCGCCCGGTCCAAACAGACTTGCGCAGACGGTCCTTCTGTACCGGATCCGGCCGCGCGGGGAAGAAGCGAGTCGCGTCGCGGCAGGACCAAATGGCTCATTCACGTTGATGATGGTGGGCAAGAAGCGTCTGCATTCGTTCTCGAAAACCAACTTCAGGACATTGTGAGGTAAAGGTGAACACGCGTCGAGTGAAATCCCTCAAACGCTTCTGAGTCTATCATTTGATACGTGGTGCTTGCTCCCAACTCAATCAGCTCTCCCGATCGGATTCGTGCGCTCAAAGCGTCGGGCCTGCTGGATTTGCAGCCCGAGGCGGAGTTCGACCAGCTTACCAAGCTCGTGACGCTGGTGCTTCAGGTACCGGTCGCGCTGCTCACGATGGTGACGGAAACGCAGCAGTTTTTCAAGAGCCAGTGCGGCCTTCCCGAGCCGATCGCGTTCTCGCGTGACGCCCCTCAACAGTACTCGCTCTGTCAACACGTGGTGTGGAGCGGATTGCCGCTGGTATTGGAAGACACCCGGATTGATCCGGTGCTCGCCGGGAACTCCGCCATCACCCAACTGGGCGTCATCGCATACGCCGGGGTGCCCGTGCGCGATCCGGACGGCGCGGTGCTCGGCTCGCTGTGTGCGCTCGATATGCGCCCGCGACACTGGACGCAGAACGATCTGGATGTGCTCACCGGTTTCTCCGCTCAGGTGACGACCGAGCTGATCATGCGCCGGCGCTGCGCGTCACTGACCAAAGAGGTGGATGAGAATCGATGCGCCATGGATGATCGCAGGCAGCAGGTGCGCATGGATGTCCATGATCTTCGCAGCCCGCTGGCCGCGATGTGCGTGAGCGTGTCCCTGCTCGAGCGGCTGGGTCCGTTGACCGACCGGCAGCGCGAGTGCCTCGCGCTCTGCGACCGCAGTGCCGACGTACTCTCGGGCCTCCTCTCGGACATCCTGGACATCGGTGCCATCGAGCTCGGCGGTGCGTCGGCCATCCGCGTACATGGAGTGCAACCCGAGGCACTGATCGCCGGTGCCATGGATCAGGTCGGCCCGCTTGCCCAGGAGCGGTCCATCCGCATCACCGCGCACTGCGCGGAGGATGCCCCGCCCATTCTCGCCGACTCAGGCAAGCTGCAGCGGGTGCTCGTGAACCTGCTCGCCAATGCGATCAAATACACTCCGACCGGCGGCGGGCACATCACCATGGACGTATCGCTGGTACCCAAGCAGGCGGAGCCGCAGGTGCTCTTTCGCGTCCGCGACTCGGGAATCGGCATCGCCAGCAGCGACCGGGAACGCATCTTCAACGAGGGCGAGCGTGTCAACGCGGACGCGACCACGCACATGTCCGCCGGGCTGGGGCTCACTTTCTGCAA
>JBKJOD010000367.1:0-4649 GCA_046593245.1 Phycisphaerales bacterium | reverse complement strand
CTCAACCACATCGTTCGCCCAATCAATCTTCACCTGCACCTCTTCCGGCTCCGCCAGCGTCGCCACCGTCGCCGTCGATGTGTGAATCCGCCCCGCGGCCTCCGTCGCCGGCACCCGTTTCACGCTGTGTACACCCGCCTCAAAGCAGAGCTCGCTCCACACCCCTTCGCCACGCACGTTGATCGTCGCCGAGCGAATCCCTCCCACGCTCGGTTCCGCCGAAACTTCCATCGTCTCAAACACCCACCCCTTCTTCGCCGCGTACTTCCCGTACACATCCAGCAGATCCCGCGCCCACAACGACGCCTCATCGCCCCCAGTCCCCGCCCGCACTTCCAGGATCACCGACCCGACGGCCCGATCATCCGCGTTCACGAGCGCCGACTTGGCCCTCTCGATCGCCGCGTGCGCCCGCGCCTCAACACCCTGATCCCCATTCAACTCTTCCTTCGCCATCGCCGCGAGTTCCCGATCCCCGCTCTGCATCACCTCCCGCAGCTCCCCCGCCTCCTTCACCAGCTTCTTGAACTCCACATAGTCCGCCACCACCGGCTCAATCGCGGCTTTCTTGATCGACAGATCGCGGACCTTCTTGTGGTCCACCAATATCTCCGGCTCCGACAGCGCCTGCTCCAGCACGACCAGCTGGGCCGAGAGCTCCTCCAGCTTGCGGAGCAGTGCCAGGGGAATGGAGGATGGATCAATCGGTGAAGACATTCAGGGCGATGCTAGTCCCACACACGCGCTCCGAAACTCGCTCTGGCCCATCCACACCGCTCACGCCGCCCGCCGCTCCATGAACATATTGCGGACCACTACCTCCGCCGCATCGGCGCTTGCCTCGGCACACTCGACCACCTCGGCGCATGCGTCGCACTCGGCCTCCTCCACCTCCTCGGCCCGCACCATTGCGTCGTCGCGTTCTCCCTCTGTACCCAGCGGAACTCCCGTCGCGGCGTCCTGCGATTCCTCCTCAAGCTTCCTCCGCTCCGCAGCCAGCAGCCGCTCCAGGTTGTCCACGGCCCAGCAGAGCGCGTTGCGCTCCAGCCGGAGACCCTTGATCAGCGACTCGCTGCCTCCCTGCGCGATCCGCAGGCCGACAAACTCGTGCCGCGCCCGAAGCACGGCCATGCTCTTCTTCGGATCAACCGGACCGAATGGTTCTTGGGCCCGAATCGCCAGCAACTCCAGCGTCCGCAGGTTTTCCTGCGCCTGGACCTGCTCGGACGTCAAGACCGGCTGGGGCTCATAAGACACGACGGTGGGACCGGTGATGTGTGCCATGCACGCGTTATCGGCCTGTTCAAATCCTCACTTCAGGGCCGCAGACACCGTTTTGACGATCATTCCACGCCAGCAACGAAAAGTTGCCACCTTCCCCACACCGCCTTGCGACCCGCCAGCGCATGCCATTCACACACCCGTTTTCGGTGGTCTTGTGCGGCTTTGCGCGCGCAAAGCCGCACATCCAAAGTGCCCATTTCGCAATTTTGTCAGATTTTTTCATCCAGTCCTGACAAGCACTTACGCACTTGTCCACATGAAACTGTGCGGCTTTGCGCGCGCAAATCTGCATCTCGGCCCCTGGGTAGGAGTCTGCTTTTTTCCCAATGGGCCAAGTGGCCCTGTGCCATCTGCAATGTGGAGGTTTCCCATGTCGCCTCATCCCGCTGAACGCACCCAATCCCACCTCACCACCCCGTTTCAATCCACCGCACCGCTCAGCGCCACGACCTCAGGGTCTCTCGCCCGCGCGCACGTGCTTTCTTCCAACCTCGCCCGAGCCAGCAACCCAGCGCCACACTCGTCCAGCCCATACTTCCGCATGTTTCCCTTCGGTCTCGTCGTACTTCTGCTCTTCATCATCATCATAATCGCCCGCTCCGCTTTTCCGTTTTTCTCCTCACTCTTGCCGCGTGCCCATACGCCGCTGCAGCACCACTTCTCCTACAGTCCCTTCCACATGCCCAGCGACGCCAACCCAGCCATCTCCATCCGCGCCCTCACCAAAACCTTCGGTCCCAAGCTCGCGGTTTCCAACCTCGATCTGGTCGTCCCCACCGGCTCCCTCTGCGGCTTCATCGGCCCCAACGGCGCGGGCAAAACCACCACCATCCGCATGATCATGTCGATCATCTTCCCGGATTCTGGTGAGCTGACCGTTCTCGGAAAATCCTCCGCCATCGAGAGCAAGGACCGCATCGGCTACCTGCCCGAGGAACGTGGCGTCTACCGCAAGATGAAGGTTCTCCCCTTCCTCACCTACATGGCCAAGCTCAAGGGCGTCGACTCCGGCGCGGCCCGCCAGAAGGCCCTCAACTGGCTCGCCAAAGTCGGCCTCGGCGATGTCGCCAAGAAAAAGTGCGAAGAGCTCTCCAAGGGCATGCAGCAGAAGGTCCAGTTCATCTCCGCCGTCATCCACGAACCCGACCTGCTGATCCTCGACGAGGTCTTCAGCGGCTTGGACCCCGTCAATCGCCGCCTCATGCGCGACCTTATCCACGAGCAGCACGCCGCAGGCCGCACCATCGTCTTCTCCACGCACGCCATGTACGAGGCCGAGCAACTCTGCGACCGGGTCTTCATGATTCACCGAGGGGTGAAGGTGCTGGATGACACGCTCGCGGGCATTCGCAATCGCTTCGATCCCAAGACGATCGTCGTCGAGCCGCTGAGCGACCAAACCGAAAGCGGCGAATCCGCGCTCGGCCTTATCCGCGCTCTCCCCGGCATCTCACACGCCGAGCGCGACCGGGAGGGCATCGTCCTGAATCTCACCGATGGCGTGCCCCCATCCCGCATCATGGCAGAGATCGCCGCGCTGATCCCCCTCCGCCGCATCGAGCTCAAACGCGTGAATCTCGAAGACGTCTTCATCGACCTCGTGGATGGCTCCGACGACGACGCCCTTTCCCGCGAAGACCTCCGCACCACCCTCAAGCAGGAGGCCGCCCATGTATAAGACTTTCCTCGTCGCCTGGCGCGAGTTTCTCGCTGCCGTCCTTACCAAGGGCTTTCTGCTGGGCATCCTCCTCCCGCCGGTCATCATGGGCGGCTTTGTTGTGCTGATGCCGCTTCTGATGAACACCGCGGCCCCGAAGACCACCGGCACCATCGCCGTCATTGACAAGTCCGGCCTCGTCGCCGACGCACTCAGAGTCTCACTCGACGCCGACGCCTTCAAGTCCCGCCGCGCCAAGAAGATGGAGAAAGCCCAGGAGAAGCTCCAAGCCAAGGGGCTCAACTTCCCCATCGACAACCGCACCAAAGCCATGGCCGGCGCGGCCATGGAAGCCGGGGCCCCCACTCTCTCCGTCGAGATTCTCCCCGCGACCACCGATCAGGATGAAGCCAAGAAGCCCTTGCTCACCGCCAACGTCCGCGACAGCGAATCCGCCAACGCCTCGCAGCGCATCGCGCTCATCGTCATCCCCGAATCCGCCGTCCGCGCCCCCCCGACCACGCCCGCAACTCCATTCGATCACTACCAAATCTACACCGCACCCAAGCTCGATATCGAGGTGACCGGCGACATCAGCGATCAGGTGGACAAGGCCATCGTCGACGCCCGCCTGAAAGACGCAAAGTTCGATGCGGCCCAAATCCGCTCGCTCATCACCGAACCCGTCACCGACACCAAGGTCGTGACCAAGGAAGGCGAACGCAAGGACAGCGGCGTGGCCGCCATGATGGTCCCCGGCGCGTTCCTCGTGCTGCTCTGGATTTCCGTTCTCGTCGGCGGCCAGGGCCTGCTCATGTCCACCGTCGAGGAAAAATCCAGCCGCGTGATGGAAGTCCTCCTGAGCGCGATCTCCCCCATGCAGCTCATGGTCGGCAAGATTATCGGCCAGATGGCCGTCGCCTCGCTGTTGCTCGGGCTGTACGCCACCACGGGCATCGGCGCTCTCATCGCGTTCTCGATGGGCCACCTCATCGATCCGCTCACACTCGTCTACGCAGCGATCTACTTCGTCATCGCCTTCTTCCTCATGGCCAGCATGATGGCCGCGGTCGGCAGCGCAGTGAACGACATCCGCGAGGCCCAGGCCCTCATGCAGCCCATCATGATCGTCATGGTCATCCCGATGATGCTCTGGATGCCCATCGGCCGCAACCCCAACGGGCTGTTCGCCCAGGTCGTCAGCTTCATCCCGCCCATCAGCCCCTTCGTCATGGTCATCCGCATTGCCGGCAGCGAAAAAATTCCGACGTGGCAGATCCCCGCCACCATGGCCGTCGGCATCATCGCGATGATCTTTATGTGCTGGGCCACCGCCAAAATCTTCCGCATCGGCATCCTCATGTACGGCAAGCCCCCCAACCTCAAGACCCTCATCAAATGGGTCCGCATGGCCTAGTGGCAGGGGCTTTCTAGCCCCTGTTCGGGCCGCCGCGGCCCGAGTCACCTCCAAGCCACCCGCACTCAATTACAACCACTATGCCCCCACGCGCCCCCACTCCTTCCCCCTTTGCTTGGGACATCCACTCCCTCTACGAACTCTGCGCCCAAAACCCCCCGCGCGACGCCAAACTCCTCCGCGCCATCCACGCCAACTCCGCGCGCCCCAACCCCGCCGCCCCCCTCACTCTCGGCGAAGACTTCTGCGGCACCGCCGCCCTCAGCCGCGCCTGGTGTGATCTCTCCCCCA
>JBKJOD010000097.1:0-19037 GCA_046593245.1 Phycisphaerales bacterium | reverse complement strand
CGAGCCGCCGACGCGGACGAACTTATTGACGAGCGGCGTCGCGAACTCGCCCGCCGATGATCGCCCCTTCGGGTGTGTGCTGAGCACCAGCCGCACCGCGTAGTCCTGAATGTGCGGGGCGATCGCGGCCTGCTGCACCAGCCGCTGGTACGCGAGAATGGCATCCGGCCCGAGCACCGGCGTGATCTCCTGCTCCACACCCGCGGTGGTGCGATTGAGAATCTCTCCAAGCTCGGCGCGGCCGGAGTATCCGACGAGCAGCTTGAAGAAGAAGCGATCCAGCTGCGCCTCGGGGAGCGGATACGTCCCCTCCTGCTCCAGCGGGTTCTGCGTTGCCATGACAAGGAATGGCTTCGGGAGGAGATGCGTCTTGCCCCCCGCGCCACCAATAGTCACGCTGCGCTCTGCCATCGCTTCCAGCAATGCCGACTGCGTCTTGGGCGTCGCGCGGTTGATCTCATCGGCGAGCAGAATCTGTGCGAAGACTGGGCCGCGCTGGAACACGAACTCGCGCCCCTTGCTGCCGTCGGGCTTGTCCAGCTCCAGCACGATCGTCGTACCCACAATGTCCGCCGGCATCAGATCCGGCGTGAACTGCACGCGCGAGAAACTCAGCGAGAGCGCCCGGGCCAGCGAGCGGATCAGCAGCGTCTTGCCCAATCCTGGCACGCCCTCCAGCAGAACATGGCCGGAGCAGAACAGGCACGTCAGCACGCCATCTACCACCGAGTCATGCCCGACGATGACCTTCGCGACCTGCGCGCGGACGGCCGCGTAGTCGGCGCGAAACCGCTCCATCGCGGCCCGCGCCTGCTCGGGCGTCTGCGGATCAGCCATCACACTGGAACCTGCGCCGTCGGCCATGCATGCATCTCCTGCGCGGAATCGTACGGAGCAGCGGGCAGGAAGGCGGCCGCCGAAGATTCCATATTCCATCGGAGAAAACGCTTGCCACAGATGAACACGGATGAAGCGGATTCGAGCCGAAGAGAAGTGCGGGGCCGATCCGGCGATACCAGCACCCACGCTGGCATCAGCCCCATTCACATCCTTCACCCCGCCTGCTTCTCCCTTCCGATCCGTTCCATCCGTGTTCATCTGTGGCAAAACACTCCTGTCTGAACCCGAGGCCGCCTCACCGGTACCATTCCAGGCGTCGCCCCTCCCCGCACCCCGAAAGGACCACTCATGCTCCGCCCGTGCTCGATCCTCGCCCTCGCCGCCGCGCTTGGCTGCTCGCTCTCCAGCGCATTGGCCCAGTCCACCGCTCCCACTTCCCCCGACAAAGCCGCGATGAAGGCCGATGCGCCCAAGTCCGATGGCGCGGAAATCGACCCCGCCGCCAAGGACTTCATCGAGAAGTTCCGGGCCGCCGTCAAAGGGATCAACGACATCGCCTGCACCGTCTCGCAGTCCATGACCAACGGCGACACCACCACCGCGCAGAGCGGCGACTTGCTCGCTGTCTTTGATCGCACCGGGCGCGCCGCCCGCCTCCGCCAGTTCAAGATCGCCACCAAGCACGACAAGACCGACGCCACCTGGGCCTTCGACGGCAAGTCCGCGTACAAGCTCGACAACGCCGCCAAAACCTTCGCCGTGATGGAGACGCCCGACGGCGAGTGCTATCCCGTCGGCGAATGCTCCATGATTGTTCCCAACTGGATCTACGGCACCGACATTCTCAGCCAGAAGGATGCCAAGATTGTTGCGGCAAAGTTCCTGCCCGACGCCGAGCTTGACGGCGTCAAGTGCCGCGCCGTGGAGTATCGCGTACAGGTCGTCTATCCGAATCAACCCAACGAAGACGGCAGCGCGAGCAAGGCGGAGCCGCGTGTGATGACGATGCGTCAGGTGCGTTTCGTCGGTGCCGACGACCTCGTATCGCGAAAGATCGAGTCCTCCGCTACCTACAGCGGCGGAGACGGCGACCCGATTCCGGCGATGTCCTTTCAGGGCACGTACGCCAAGGTGAAGATCAACAGCAAGCCGTCTGCGGAACTCTTTGCGCTCAAGGCCGCAGCGGGATACACGATTCAGAAAGATGCGGATGCGAGCGAGCTTGGCATCCCCTCCAGCGAATCCCCGAAACTCAAGTTTGCCGTCGGTGACAAAGCCCCGAGCTTCACGCTCAAGTCCGGCGATGGCACGGACGTTTCACTCGAATCGCTCAAGGGACGCGTTGTGCTGCTGGACTTCTGGGCCACATGGTGCGGCCCCTGCAAGATGGCCATGCCGGGCGTGCAGAAGCTTCACGAGAAATACAAGGACCAGAAGGTTTCCGTCTTCGGCGTGGACACCTGGGAGCGCGCGGGCTCCGTCGAGAAGAGCACCGCCAAGGCCGCCAAATACATGGCAGAGAAGAAGTACACCTACGGCCTGCTCGCCAACGGCGATGACCTCGCCAAGCAATATGGCATGTCCGGCATCCCGACCTTCGTCCTCATCGGCCCCGACGGCAAAATCATCTACCTCGGCGTCGGCTTCGATGAAAAGCAGGATGAGACACTCGCAGAGCTGATCGACAAGGCCCTCGCGGGCAAGTGATCCAAGCTCTTACGAGCACGGGATGAGCGACGCTTCAAGCGAATCCAGCGGATACTCAACGTGAAAGCGAAACGCCCGACCACACGGTCGGGCGTTTTTTTACACTCAAATCCGTACACATCGCTTCCGCGAAATATCCCAAGGCCCAAGCGAGCAACAAGCATTCTCACTTAGTTGCCTTGGGCTGCTTGAACACCTTCATCGCCTCCGCGCAGAGTTCATCCAGGTCGTTGAACTCGAACTTGGCCTTAAGCCGTTTCACACCGTCAAGCCCCGCCTGCATGTGCTCGATCGCCTTGGCCTTGTCGCCGGTGTGGTAGTAGGCCCAGCCCAGCCGCCACTCCGTGAACTGCTGCCAACGGGAGTCGGGCTTGGCGGACGCCGCGGTCTGCTGCGCGGCCTGGAGCGCGAGCTTCGCATCGAATCGCGGAGTGTCGTCGCTGGTGGTGACGATGCAGGCCGAGGCGAAACCGATGATGTCATCGTTCTTCGGGAACCTGCCCATCAGCTCGCGTGTGTACGCCTCGACCTCTGCGGGCTTGTTGCGCTGCATAAGGATCATGAACTTCCGCTGATACGCGGCGACTTCCAACTGAGGGTCAGACTTGAACGCGGCGTTCAATGCCTCCAGCGCGGCGGCCTGATCGCCGCGCTCCATCGCCGCCTGAAAACCGGGAAACTTGTCGTCCGCGCCCTTGTTCTTCTCGCGGGCGGCGGCGATATCGGTCGCGGCCCGCGCCTTGGCCTCGGTTTCTTCTTTCTTCTGCCGCTCGATCTCTTTCTTGGAATCAAACGTTCCCGCCAGCACCTCACCGACGATGCGCTCGACGGTCTTGGGATCGCCTATCCCCGTCCACGCGACCAGCCCCTTCTGATCGATGATGTATGCCGTCGGTATTCCACCGGTGCCCGTTGGCTTGAACCACGTTGTGTGCATCTTCTTGTCCGGCGTGTCCACCGCAACGCGATAGTCCATCCGCTCGCCCTGCTTGTCCACGAACTTCTGGACAAGTTCGATATACGCCGTGTCCTCAGCGTCCTTCTGCTTCTCGGAGATGCTCACGCCGATCACTTCCACCGTGCCCTTGTGCTCCTGAGCCAGTCTGGAAAGATGCGGGATCGCCGCCTTGCACGGCCCACACCAGGTCGCCCAGAAGTCGACCACGTACACCTTTCCCTTCTCAAACCCCGTGAGCGCCTCGCCTTTCACCCACTTGGCGACAGTGATAGCTGGCGGCGGCTTCCCGACCAGATCCTCCGGATTCGGCGCAGCGGCCCCCGTGGCAGGCGTCGTGGCCGCCACGGGAGCCAGCGCTTGACGGCTGCTCTCCCCAATGGATGTTCCGGTCGATGGCGGCGGTTCTGCACACGCAGAAACTCCGAGCGCGGCATATCCGACAGCGGAGACAAACAATCGCAAGTCCATATTCAGACCCTCGTGCGGCGTAAAACTCGCCGCAAAGTCGTAAAAATCGTGCAACGATCGAGCTCGGTAAGAGTATAGTCTATTGCGCTGAGACTAGTCTGGGATTCATTTCTTCTGCCCTTTTTCCTTTTGGAGCCGACAATGGTTGCGATCAGGTTGTGCGTTCCCACGCTGGCCATTTCCCTGGCTTGCGGTTTCTTTCCCGCCGTTGGCCTTGCACAAAGTGGCGATGGCAAGGAAGCCGCGAAACAGCCGGAAGCCCCAAAGTCCATGCCCATGATCAACATGGGCGGCATGAAGCCCGCCAAGAAGGCGGCGCCTGCGCCGGTCAAGATCGAGGGCGACGGCAAAGCCAACGCGACCCTGACCCTGGACCTCCGCAAGTTCGACTTTGATGGCACCAAGGCCGCGAACCGCATGTACATGCCGAGTTCCGCCAAGCTCTCTGCGGAACGCCCCAAGTCGATCACCAAGGAGCCCACGTACAACGGCGAGCCCAAGTATGCCGTGGTGACGATCGGCTCCGGCACTCCGAGCGAGTTCGTGCTGGTGAGTGATGAGGCCGAGGGGAAGGAGCCACGGCTGTTCGTGGACCTCAACGGCAACGGCGATCTCACCGACGACAACACCGGCAAGTGGCAGACGAAGCAGGAAGGCAAGGAGGGTACCCTGCCCAGCTATCAGAGCACGCTTGAGTTCAAGGCGGGCTGGAAGAGCGCGGAGGGCGCAAACACCGTTGGCGGATACGCCCTGAACTTCTACTGGCAGCCAGGACGCGGCCAGTTGAACTATTACAGTGCGTCAGCGCGAGTCGGCAAAATCACCATCGACGGCAAGGCCTACGACGTCACCCTCATCGAGAACGACGGCGACGGCGTGTACAACAAACTCTTTGATCCCAGCAAGCCGATGATCGTCGGGGAGAAGATGACCAAGCCGGTCTGGCTGCTGCTCGACGGCGACCAGTTCGACATCCGGGGCACCTTTCCCTTCGGCGACATGAACTACCTCGCCACCGTTTCCGATGATGGATCGCAGATCAACCTGGCCCCCACGATGCGAGTCGTGCGCGTGCCCCGCCCGGGTGCCGAGAAGGTCGATGTGATCGCGGCGGGAACCGAGGCGCCGGACTTTGAGGCGCTGGGCTGGAACGCCGGCCAGCAAAAGCTCGACACCGGCAACCGATTCAAGCTTTCCGACTATCGCGGCAAGAAGATTGTCGTGCTGGATATGTGGGCCACCTGGTGCGGCCCCTGCATGAAGGGCATCCCGCACCTGAGCAAGATCGCCGAGGCTGTCAGCGGCCAGGACGTTGAGGTGATCGCGCTGAACACCTCTGACGATGTGATGCCTTTCGAGAAGTTCGCCACCGGCAAGGGGCGCGACTACAAGTTCAAGCTCGCCCGCGACCCCGCCGGGCGTGATCCTAACAACAACACCATCGCCCGCAAGCTCTACGGCGTGTCCGGTATTCCGGCGACGTTTGTGATCGACAAGTCCGGAAAGATCGCGGGCGTTGTCTCCGGCTACAGCGAGGGCGATACAAAGGTTGAGCAGCT
This sequence comes from Phycisphaerales bacterium, assembly GCA_046593245.1. GTDB lineage: Bacteria > Planctomycetota > Phycisphaerae > Phycisphaerales > UBA1924 > UBA4658. The sequence goes on along the minus strand of JBKJOD010000097.1, from coordinate 13,505 downwards.
GCTGAAGGGCCTGGGCGTCAAGCTGGATTGATGCTCACGCGTCGTGAAGGCCTGGAAACTGTCCACCACCGGGGATTCCGAGCATTGCTTGGGGTCCCTTTTTTCTTGCCTTCATTTTCTGATGGCCCCGCTGGTCGGCGGCGGTGGCTTCGCAGCACCTGGGCAACTGCGATTGCACGAAGAGCGAGCGGGATGGTATTTCTATCCAGACATGGAAGACCAACCGCCGCGACGCGGCGGGCCACCTGAAGACTCGTCAGGACGCATGGCTTGCGAATCAGTTCGGGTTGTTGATCCAGCCGAACGAATACGGCGGGCGTGCCTGTCCAGTGGTGGTACGCCCGTTGGGGAGCAGCACCCACTGGGTCTTGCGACGCTCCAGGGGTATCCAGCCGGCGGCGGAGTTGATGAACAGATCGTCCGCTTCAAGGTCGCCGGCGTCGCGGGTGTTTGGATCTGTACCGTGTGGCGGCGAGAATATCTCCGCGTGACCCTGCATATAGGAGATGACACCGCCGCCATTGTGGCGTGTGGTGATCTGATCGCCCCCGAGCGCGCCGCGTGAGCCGCCCCAGAGCCCGAATCCGGAGTTGTACGGATCCGGATCCGAGGTGGCATCCGCGATGGTGTTGTTGAACTGCGTGCTCTCTTCGATGAACAGTGGCAGCCCGCTGAAGTTCTTCAGCTTGGTCGGGTCGATGGTCGGGCCCGGGCGCGTGCCAATCGGAAACTCACCCGGATTCTTCAGATACGCGCAATGCGTGTCGCCGTACGTGTGCGCCCCCTCGACGCGATACGCCATTGTGTAGTCCCAGAGCAACTGGGTGTCGCTCCCCAGGTAGTTCTGGTTGGTCGTGTTGTTCACTTCCGTCTGACCGTTGAAGGATCGGCGCTTGTTGGTTGGGCACTCGGCGATCTTGTCCACATCCTGGCAGTACTGGTACAGCATCCCTTTTTCGGGAATGTACAGCGAGTTGGCATCGTTGGTCAGAAAGTTGGGATATTTCCCCCAGCCCCACGCCGCCCAGATGGTGTCGTTGTTGTCGGTCGCGTAGTGGTTCGCCGACGTCACCATCTGCTTCTGGTTGGAAAGGCAGACCACCTGGCGCGCCGACTCACGGGCTTTGCTCAGCGCGGGCAGGAGCAGCCCCACCAGCAGCGCGATGATCGCTATGACCACGAGCAACTCGATCAGCGTGAACGCTGCTCTGAATGGGAACGTTCGATTCTCTGCGGGGCGGTGTTTCATGGCCGTCTCCTCGCTCAGCGAAAAAATCGCGGCGCGGCGTGCTCTGCTACGGGGCGGATGGAAGGTCGAACCAGAATGACATGGCCGCCATCGGCACCGGATATTGCATACGACACCGATACCCCCGAAAACGACTGGCATCCCAGCCGGTTTGCGTGAACACGGTCCTGAGTAGTTCGGGATAGCGCGGCACATCGCGGGTCGCGGCCCGCTCCACGCCAACCCCCAGATTCTCAACAGGAGCGGAGAGGTCCACCCGATCCAGTTGATACCGCGGGTTGTCGGGACGATCCATGCCCGATGCAAGCCCGTGCAGGGTCGTCGTTACCGTCGGCCCCGCGCCGCCGAACACATCGTCGCGCACGAACACGTCCATCAGAAGCGTTTTCGCGGGCATGCGCGGCACCTGCGTGTCGTGGTTGTGCGCCAGGTGCCCGGAGCGATATCGCGGATTCGAGTTTCGCACCATCTGCGCACTCACGTACGTCACCGGCTCGTTCACCGCGGGCACGTTCTGCGGGAGCGTGTAGAGAAACACGCCATCACCGGCGAACAGATCCAACGCCGGAAGGTTCGGCGAGCAATAGTCGCGAAGCAAGTAGTCGCCCGCGTCGCGCGGTGCGATGTCGCCGCGGATGTTCTCGATCCGCGGCAGATCGTTCTGTGCCGGATCGCGTGGATTATCCTGCCGCCCGAACACGGTGATCGGCGCGCTGGCACGCAGGCGACGGATGTTGTACTTGCCCATCAAAAAGAGCTTGTCCAGCAGGCGACCGTTCGCCGAGGGCTGGATGATGATGGAGAGCAACATCGTGTCCGTCTGGTAGCCCAGCAGGCAGGACATGGATTTGTGAACCGCCTGCTTCGCGGCTCGCTCACTTCGCAACCGCAGTTCCGGGTCCCAATCCGCCAGCGCGGCATCCAGTGCCGATCGCCCGCCAACAAACTCGTCGATCAACTGCTCGAAGCTTTGCACATGCTCGGAGGCCCGCGCTCGCAGACGTGCATCGACACCGACCCGAGCGGCGGCATCCAGGAAAATCCGCAACCCGTTGGGCGCGGGAATCTCTTGCAGCACCTGCACAGTGTCGGTGGCCCGAATCGCCCGGAGCACTCGGGCCGCGAGGGTTCTGTCGATCTCCAAGCCGCGCGACAACGCTGCAGGCCGTCCACCAATACCAACCACTTTCCGTACAATCGGCTCTAAGCTGTCCCGAAGCCCGACCGCGATTGCCTGGCTACGCGTATTCAGGCCATCAGACAGCGAGTTTTCAGCGTAACGGGGGCGCGTGGTTGCCATATCAACCGTGTCATCGGCCATCGGCAGGACATCTGGCGCCTCAGTCACCGGTTCCATTTCATCCTCAATCCGGGTGGCTCAGCAGTGCTTGAGACGGTTCCCGATGTAGATGGTTTACCACGTCTGTGGAAAAAGTCAAGTCGGGGCTTGCATTAGTCTAGGACTCATGTCAGACTTGTGCGATGGACGGCATGCGTCCGAATACCTTGACCCAGCCCGGTTCCCCGTACGCGGCTGGTTCTGGTCTTCCTGTGTGGAATAGTTGTCAGCCTGTCCGGCTAGGAGAGAGATGTGCGGAACTTTGCCATTCGTGAGATGATGTTCGCCCTCGGTGCCGCCGCTTCGCTTGCGGCGGTGGCCAATGCGCTCCCGCCATCCACAATCACTACGTTGTACCACTCGGGTGACAACGTCTCCCAGGTGGGCTCTATCAACCACCCGTTCAACGCAGGGGCGTATGGCGGCGACGGCTTCCTTGGGTTTGCCATCAACAACTCGGGCAACTCGTTTGTACACACGTCCATCTACTCCGCCCCGCCCTTCATCACCGGTGCGGGCGCCACCAACCAAGCGGTGCTCTCCTCCATCACCGGCCTGACCCCGTATCTTGGCGGCGGCGTTGAGTGGGACAACTCGAACCCGGCGGGAAGCGTCACGCTCCCCACGACCGATTACGTCTACGCCCGCTCATATGCCACGGCGATGAACAACGCTGGCGCAGGGCTATTTTCGCTGCTGCTGGGCGCGAACTCGTTTGCATCCGTTCCGCCGGTTTCGGGCGTGTATTTCAACAAGTCCGCGCTGCCCATTCAGGATGGGGATCCGGTTTCGGCCGCGGGTGTCGCGCCCGGGACTGTGATCGGCACCACGAGAGGCGCGCTTCGATTCAACGACGCCAATGTTGCGCTGCTCGGCTGCACCATAGTTGAGAGCGGCCTGACCAAGAATGCCATCTTGAAGATTGCGCTCAACGGCGCTGGCGGCGTAGTCTCTGAAACACTCATTGCCAAGGTCGGCGGCCCGGTCGGTGCAGGTCCGGCGACGTGGACTGCTCTCTCCATCGCTTCCAATACCTGCGCTCTGAACAACGCGGGAAACGTCATCTTCTCCGGCAACACCAGTGACGGACAAGGCGGCATCTACCGCACGAACGGGGCTGGCGGCGCGTTCGTCGCGCTCGAGGGGGGCGCATCCCCCAATGGCAGTCCGTGGGGCTCGCTCACTGGCGCACCGGTGGACATCAACAGCAGCGGGCACTTCGCATTCCGCGGCGTCCCTGGCGGCAGTGGTGCGTGGTCTGAACTTGGCGACGCCGGTGAGACCTTCGGCAGCCCGGCCGGTTTCTTCACCCCCACCACCAACGTGACCTCCGGCGGCGGCCCGCTGACGCTCATCTCGGGGTCGCTCTCCAACGACTTCGATGTGGATGTGTATCAGATCCGCATCGGCGATGCCACACTGGGCACTCAGCAACCATTTTCCGCTACGACGGTGCCGAACCCCGGTGCAGGATTCGCCGGCGCGAACTTCGACACCGTGCTGCATCTCTTCGCGTTTGAGACCTTCAACAACAACGGCAGCACGCGGCATGGGGTCGGCCGCTGCGATGACGCCGCGCCGGGCGTGATGCAATCCACCCTCACAACCGCCAGCGTTCCTCCCAATCACACACCCGGCAACAACTACTTCCTCGCCGTGTCAACCCCCAAAGCCCGCGCGATTACCTCGGGCAACTTCGTGCAGGGCGGCACCGCCACAGAACCCTGGCCGGACATCTGGCAGGCCGATCCGGGGTATGTCGCCGTTGCGGGGGGCTTGGCGTATTGGGTTGATCCCAGCACCGGCCGAATCGAGCGGGTGGACACCACCACAGGTGCCGCGCTCGCGCCGTTGCAAGTCGGCACTCCTCCCGCGCAGTATTCCGGCGTGCAGGTTGCGAATCCCTCGACCAAGTTCCTGGATGCCAAGCTTGCCATCTACGACGCGGGTGTGAACTCCAAGATCGTTTTCCAACAGCACGGCCAGGGGCAGGACATCTTCAGAGTTTGCAACCTTGACGGCAGCGGGCTGGCCAACTTCGCCACCACGCCCGGCTCCAACGGCGCATCCGCGATCGCCATCGACAGCGTGAACGCCAAGTTCTACTGGGGCAAGATCATCGGCGGCGGCTCGGTCGAGATTTATCGCTGCAATCTGGATGGCACCAGCCCGGAAACGGTGCTCACGATCTCTGATCCGTTGAACTCTGGCGAGAGCTACGCCATCGAGTCCATCGCCATCGACACCTTTGGCGCGGGCAAGGTGTACTGGGTGCAGTCGGTATTCACGATTCCGACTTCGTCCACGTATCTGCCCGGATACTTCATCCGCCGCGCCAACCTGGATGGTACCTCCATCCAGAGTTTGGCCACCAACGCCCGCGCCTCCAGCCTTGCTATCGACTCAACGAATCGTCGTTTGTACTACACGTCAAACTCGCTGAACAAGGTCGGCGTGATCAATCTGACCACGAATGCAAACACCCAGCTTGTCACCACGACCGCTCCGCTGGGCGTTGCGGTCGATCCCACCGCGGGCAAGGTGTACTGGACCAACCCGTTTGATCGCTTCATCCGGCGCAGCAACACCGCCGCGGGTGCCGTTGAAAACTGGTACGCCATCGGCGCGGACATTGGCGAATATCCGGGCGACGGCCGCGCCTCCGACTCATACTTCAGCAGCTTCGTTCGCGCGGGAAGCGCGGGGTCAACCGCGCTGCCGTATCAGATCCAGCTCACCGGCGCGACCTTTGCGGGAGTCACCGCGATGATCTGCAAGGACAATGTCTCCAAGGTCGTTCTGGTGGGCGACACCATCGGCGGCCAGCCCGTCACCGCAGCCGGAAGCCCCACCGGTCCGGTGCGGATCAGTGATCGCGGCCTGGTCGCTTGGGTCGGCACGGCAGGTCGCCAAGGGCTTTTTCTCAATACCGATCAGATCCTGATGGACACCACGGTGAGCACCAATGGCGGCGTGCAAGTCGGAACCGTGAGCACCGCCGCGAAGGGCTTTGAGATGTGCTCCAGCGGCCAGTACCTGCTTGCCAACACCACCTTCTTGCCGTTCACCGGCTCCAGTGGCAGCAGCGCGGTCAAGATCGCTTTCGCCTCTGTTCCCGGCTGTCAGGCGGACTTCAACGGCGATGGTGCTCTCTCAGTGCAAGACATATTCGACTTCCTCGGTGCCTGGTTCGCGGGCACACCCAGTGCGGACTTCAACGGCACTGGCGGCATCTCCGTGCAAGATATCTTCGACTTCCTAGGGGCTTGGTTTGCCGGGTGCTAAACGGTGCACATGCAGACGCAACAGGAGACCAACCGTGCGTGACTATCCGCGGCCCAGTGGGCTGTGAAGCCAACGTGTTTTCCCCGTGTGCCGGTCCGTCTCGAGTGGATCGGCATCACGGGAATGTGGAAGCGGACTCGTGTCCGTTTCCGAGTTTCGTGTGTTCAATTTAGAGGAGAGATGAGATGAATCGTATGAACTTGCTGCCGATCGCGACCGTGCTCGCGCTTGCAGCCCCGGCGTTCGCCAGCGACCAGCTCGGCACCGCTGCAACCCAGTGGAAAGAGGAACTGTCCGGCGGCACCAACCACGCCACCGACGCTGGCCACGTTCTGGCCACCGCCAACATGACGCGTGGCGCGGGCCCGCTGACCACCATCAACGGAACTTGCTCCGCGGTGGCGAACGTCTCGCTTGACCCAGACCTCTATTGCATCACGATCACCGACCCCGCCAACTTTTCCGCAGTTGTCGCCGGTGGCACCGATTCCTGCCTCGCGCTCTTTGATAGCACGGGCCATGGCATCGTTTTCAATGACAACCGCACCGACAGCGCAACCTCCAATGGTGCGCTCATCACCAACCTCTTCACCAGCTCCCTCACCCCCGGCGGCACCTACTACCTCGGCATCGGGCGCACCAACGCCAACACCAACGCAAATATTCGCTACACCCGCCCGCTGGATGGATCTGGCAACCTCATGTTCCCCGGCGATCCGTCGCTTCAGGTACCGAACGATCTCGTCCGGCGCGCCGAGTACGGCCCGCTGAGCACCACCGCCGTGCTCACCGATTGGGAATCCTTCGGTAGCAACTCGCTCCCCTTCAGCTTCAACTACACCATCACGCTGTCGGGTGCCGGATACTCCACGCTGCCCGCTCCCGGCGCAGCTGGGCTCCTCGGCCTCGGTGCGCTGGCCGCGTTCCGTCGCCGTCGCTGATGTCATATCCGGTCCGCTGGGATGAACTCCCCGCGGCCGTTTCAACCTTCGTCGCCCCGCTCGGAGACGCGCGGGGCGACATTTACAAACGGTGGTCATCGCGTGCGGCCCTCGCGTGTACACCGTTTCACTTTCAGACGCCAGGAGACGCTCGGCATGTTCTCTCGCAGCACCCAGGCACATCAAAGAGTCGCCGCAACGACGCTGGTTGCGCTGGTGACGTGTCTCGCCCACACCGCGCACGCCCAGCCCATGCAGTTTGTTGATCGGACCATTGTCGCGGGTGTCGCTTGTGCTCACTCTCTCGATCCCGCCAACTTCGGGCTTCAGTCCATGGCTGGAGGAGGCGCGGCAGGCGATTTCGACAACGACGGCTGGCAGGACCTCTTCATCCTCGGCGGCTGGGGCAACCCCGACAAGCTCTTCATCAACAACCACAATGGCACCTTTTCCGAGCGTGCCGCGGCGTGGGGCGTCGCCCGCAACCACCGCGGCATGGGCGTCGCCGTTGGCGACTACGACGGCGACGGCTGGTTGGACATCTTCGTCACCAGCGAGCCGGATCCCGGCGGCCCCACCACCAATGTTCTGTACCACAACAACAGAAACGGCACCTTCACCGACGTCGCGATGGCTGCGGGCCTGGCATTTGCACCCGGCATGAGCGTCGGCGGCGGCTGGGGCGCGGCGTGGGGCGACTACGACTTGGATGGCCGCCTTGATCTGGCCGTTGCTGACTGGACGCGCTCCGCCGGCGGCAACCGGCTGTATCACAACAACGGCAACGGCACGTTTACGAATGTCACTTCCAGTGCGCTCACGCCCGCATGGCTGGATGTGCAGGGATTCTCGCCGCGGTTTGCTGATATGAATGGCGATCGATATCCCGAACTGCTCTGGGTGAGCGACTTTGGCCAGAGCCGATACTTCATCAACAACGGCAACGGCACGTTCGCAAACGGCACAGCGGCATCCGGCACTGGTCTGGATGGCAACGGCATGGGCACCGCCGTGGCCGATGTGAACGGTGATGGTCGTCCGGACTGGTTCGTCACATCCATCTACAACGCCACGCCCTCACCGAACCAGCCGGGCACGGGCAACATGCTGTACATCAATCAGGGCGGCAATCACTTCTCAGAGGCCAGCCAGAGCGCAGGGGTGAAGCAGGGCGGCTGGGGATGGGGCGCGATCGCCGCGGATTTGGACAACGACGGGCTGACAGACCTGACGAACACAAACGGCTTTTACTACAGCGGGCCGGAGTTTGAAAACGACCAGACATGCGTTTTCCGCAATATGGGAACAGGTACATTTGCGTCCATTGCCCCGAGCTGCGGCGTGACGCACACCGGACAGGGGCGCGGCATGATCGCGCTGGACTACGACAATGACGGTCGCATGGACCTCGCTGTTGTTACCAACGGCGGCGCATTCGCGCTCTATCACAACGAAACGCCCCTCAGCGGCAACCACTGGCTCCGCGTCACACTGACGACCCGCGCTTCACACGGCATCGCGCCCGATGGCTACGGCGCGCATCTCATTGCGTTCGTCGGTGGCACGCAGTTGCATCGCTGGATCACCGGCGGCTCAAACTATCTGAGCCAGAGCGAGCTGCCCGCGCATTTCGGGCTCGGAATGGCAACCGTCGTCGATCGACTGCGAATCGAATGGCCGGATGGTTCGTCAACGGAACGCACGGGGATACAAGCCAACCGCTCCATCCGGATGAGTTCCTGCTCCGGTGACTGGAACGCCGACGGCACACTCTCGGTGCAGGATATCTTCGATTTTCTCAGTGACTGGTTCTCGCTCGCCGGCGACTTTGACGCCTCCGGCGCGACTTCTGTGCAGGATATTTTCGCGTTTCTGAACCAGTGGTTCGCGGGCTGCTGATTGCCGTCCTTGCTCCGGCCAACGATCTCTCTCCATCACTTTCGGGAAACTCGCCATGACCGCATCCAAGACTCTTCCACTCCTGTTCGTGCTGACCGCAGCCGGACTTGCCTGCTCCGCGGCAGCCACGCCACCCGCCTTCACGATCACCTCGCTCGCCAAAACCGGCAACGCCGTTACCGGGACCTCGTCAACCATCAATAGCGGCACCATCTTTCCTCCCTACGGCGGGCGAGGATTCTTCAATGGGCAAGTAAACAACTCGGGCGCGTGGATACTCGACACCGACACCCAGTGGGATCACAACCTGGGCTCCACCACCCACCAGTCGATCCTGCGCACACAGACGCCCCAAGGGCCGTTCACCCCCTACATTCTTCAGGGAACTCAGGGATACCTGAGCGTGCCCACCGCCACATCGGTCGCCCTCTCGTTCATCCAGATGGCGCAGAACAACGGCGGCAACGCCGTGTTTGCCATCTCCTGGGCTCCCGATGATTTCGCAACCGTCGCGGGCACCGCCGTGGTGTACAACACGAATAAGGTCATCTTTCTCAGCGGCGACACTGTGCTTGTCACCGGACTTGATCCCGGCGCAACATGGAACAGCCCAGACGCCCAGACACGCCTGACGCTCAACGACTCCAATCAGTTGCTGGTTGTCTCCACGGTGACCGAATCCTCCCTCTCACGACGCGTCGTTGTTCGTTTCCAACTCGACGGCTCCGGCAACGTTACCTCGCGCACGCTGCTGGCCAAAGAGAGCGGACCCGTCGGTGCGGGCCCCAGCACCTGGACATCCATAGCCCCCGGGCCGCACGCCGCGGCTATGAACAACGCCGGAACCGTCGTCTTCTCCGGCGTGACCTCCACCGGTGTGGATGGCATCTACTCCACCGCCAGCAACTCTTTCGTCGCAGTCGCGGGTGGTGCCTCGCCAGACGCTGGCACGCCGTGGGGCTCGCTTGCGGGCTCAGCACTAGACATCAACAACACTGGCGTGGTCGCCTTCAAGGGCACCACGGGCAATGGCACCGGCATCTATTCCGAATCCTCGCCCGATGCCGGTGAGGCCATGGACTTTGAGGACCACACCTACGGCAACGGGCCCCTCAACCTGATCTCCGGCAACCTGCTCAACGATCAAGATGCGGACTTTTATCGCATCACCGTCACCGATGCCGCCACCTTCAGTGCCACCACCGTTCCCGACCCGGCCAACGGCTTCCCCGGCGCGGCCTTCGACACCGTGCTCACGCTGATCTCCGATCCTGGCGAGACCAGTTCCGCAGGCGGGCGCACCCAGTGCGACAACGTTTCACCCACGATCCTGCAATCCACCATCACCGGCGGCAGTGGACGCGCCATCTCTGGTCGCTCCTACTTCCTCGCCATTTCAACGCCCAAGTCTCGCATCGGTAAGCGTATCTGGCACTTCGCCACGGACACCTATCCGACCATCGACGGCTGGTACGCGGACCCCGCCGCCGTGGCCGCGACTCCATCGCTTGTCTACTGGCCCGATCCCAGCGCGGCCACCATCCGCAGCACCACGCCCGCTAGCGTCGCGCAGCCGGATCTCTCCACACCCTCGGTCGTTGGCCACATCGCCGTGGACGCGACCGCTGGGAAAATCTATTGGGCCGACCTCAGCCCCGGACGCATCCGCCGCTCCAATCTGGACGGCAGCGGTGTGGAAGATGTTGTTCCCAGCTCCGGGCTCGCACCCTCCAACAGCACCGGCACGATGTACGCGGGCGCCTGCACCGGTCTCACCGTTGATGCGGTGCATGGCAAGGTGTATTGGACGCAGAGCGTCTATGGCGAGATCAGCGTCGTGAACACCGACGGCACCGGCGCCGCGAGAATCCGCTGGGATAGCAACCACGGCAACGACAACTTCCCAGCCACCATCGCCATTTCCGGCACCTTCGCGCCCGGCACCATCGCCGTGGACACCAGCGCGGGCTCAACTGGAAAAGTCTACTGGGGCAACTCCGTCCTGGGCCGCATCGAGCGCTGCGATCTTGCGGGCTCCGGGCGCGTCACCGTTGTTCCCGGCGTGAATCCGGGCGGCATAGCCATCGACAGCGCGGCGGGCAAGCTCTATTGGACGAACCCCGCGCTGGGCAAGATCCAGCGCTCCAATCTCAACGGAACAACCATCGAGGATGTCGCCATCACCCCGACTCCCGCGGCCATTTCGCTCGACGGCGCGGGCTTCGTGTACTGGACGAGTACTGTGGATCGCATTGTCCGGCGCGCGTCCATCTCGGGCGCATTCCCAGCCGCGCCAGCGGATGTCGCCTCCGCTGGGCCCGACACCGGCGAACGTTCTCCCGATGGCCCCAGCCGCCCGTACACGGGCTATCTCACGGCGTGGACGCGCAACGGCACCGCCGGCTCATCAGTGCTTCCGTACCAGATCAAACTCACCGGAGCAGCGTTCCAGTTCTCTCGCACCATCATCGCCAAGGGATCGCAGAAAGTCGCGGCCGTCGGTGACGCGGTGCCGGGGGTTGCGACCAGCGTCATCACACAAATGGCCCCGCAGAACGCACCCATCAAACTCAGCGACCGCGGCGATGTGCTCTGGAAGGGCGCGTACTACCCGGTCATCGCCAACAACGTCCCCGGCCAGGCGCTCTTCTTCAACGCCGATCCGATCCTGACTTCCAACCAGATTCCCACCGGTACCAACCTCGCCAACCAAAAGGTCGTCGATATCTATAATGGGGCCAACTCTTTGCACATGAGCCCCAGCGGTGTATACGCCGTGGTGCAGGTCAACATGCAGGATCCCCCATACAACTTCACGCCGCAGCGTGACAACGCTCTGCTCTTCCAGTTCACCTACCCGACCACGACGGGCGCGTGCTGCGCCGGATCATCCTGCTCGGTGGGCACCCAAGCCGCGTGCACCGGCACATACAAGGGCGACGCCACTCTCTGCGGCCCGCCCGGAAACCCCACCACCTGCTGCCCCGCGAACTTCAACGGCACCGGCGGCCTCTCCGTGCAGGACATCTTCGACTTCCTCGGTGCCTGGTTCGCGGGTCTCCCCACTGCCGATTTCAACGGCACGGGGGGCATTTCCGTGCAGGACATCTTCGACTTCCTCTCCGCCTGGTTCGCCGGCTGCTAACCCACACGCCCGGGATGAGGCGGTGCCTCCGCCGAATCCTGTGGATATCCCAAAGCCCAACGAAAACGCCCAACCTCATGGTCGGGTGTTTTTTATTCCGGAAAAGGCCGCGGTCGGATTCGAACCGACGAAGGTTTCCCAACGGATTTGCAATCCGCTCCATTAGACCACTTTGGTACGCGGCCGGAATGTCCATCGACCCTACCGCTCCTCCCCCGCCGCGTCAAGCATTTTGAGTTCCCCACGCCCCCCTTCCCGTCGCCAATCCCATTCTTTCCCCGGCTATCGGGCCTCCCCCCCACCTCGCCCCCTCCATACCCCCGAGTTCTGGGATGCTTGTGCGTGCCCCGATCCGATATCATGGTGCCATGCACGGACGCACACCCCCCACCTCCCATTCCGCACCCGCCACGTTGGCCTTGCTCGCCGGGCTGACCGGCGGCCTCGCCACCCTCATCCCGAGCACTCTCGCCCAGTCCACGCCGCCGCCCACCCCCGCGCCTGCGAGCAGCCCACAGCCAACGGTCACCGTCCCTCGCATCATCGTGACGCCGATGAACACGCCGACACTCGAGCCCGTCCGCCCAAATGTTCCGCCACCCGCGTCGCAAGACCTCTCGCTCAGCAACAACCCGCCGCTGCTCCGCGAGGGCGCGTTCATCTCTGGAGCTCGCGCTCAGCTCGTAAAGGGCAAGAGCGGGCGCTGGTATGCGATCTTCGATCCCGACTCCTCCGGGCGCGCCATCCCGCCGATGGTCGTGATGGAAAACTCGAATCTCGCGGCGATGGAACGAGTCGCGGCCCGAGAAGCGACCGGCACGCGGGTGCGCATGTCCGGTCGTGTCACCGTCTACCGCGATCGCAACTTCATCCTTCCCACCGCGCCGCCGCTGCTGGAGCGCGTGGCCGCTGTTGATCCTGACGCGGCCGCAACCGCCGCCTCCCAGCAAGCCAGTGCGGCTGCCTCGAACACAACTGCCGACAAGCAGCGCCCCAAGGGCTCGGCTGAACCATCCATCGAGCAGATTATCGCCGATCTGGACAAGGCCGTTGGCACCCGCAAAGCCGGACCCGCTGCAATGCGCGAATCCGTATCGCCGGGAGTTACCACCGTGCAGGAGCCAACAGAACCCGGTGTGACTGCCGGATATCTCACCGCCCGGCGTGCCCGCATCATCCGCGCTGGTGATGGCTCGCTGAATGCAGTGGTGGATTCCGGAAGCACCGGCCGCAGCGAAGGCGCGATGGCGCTTCTCCCCTGCCAGAATCTCACCGCCATCGAGAACGTGCTGGATACGAACCCTTCTGGTTCGGAAGCCATGAGCTTTACGCTCACCGGTGATGTGTTCCTTTACAAGGGCAAGCGGTATCTGCTGCCCTCGATGTACACGGTGGTGCGCAGCAGCGACATCGTGATGCCGACACATTGAAGTGGCAGGGGCTTTCCAGCCCATGCTTCTGGCGCTTCGCCCGAAAGGTCTTGGTTTCAGCTCTCCGAGAACAACTGCGTTCACACGTCCAACGCGTTGGCTAGAGCGGTTTCTTTGACTTCGTAGCGCGATTTTCCTGGCGCGGGCCGGGATTGTGGGCAGAGTTGTCGGATCAAGAAGGAGATCCGGCATGGAGGCCTATTCGATCGACCTGCGT
>JBKJOD010000052.1:0-14081 GCA_046593245.1 Phycisphaerales bacterium | reverse complement strand
GAAGCCCGGCGACACGATCCTCTCCGTCAATGGCGAGAAGCCCAGCCATTTCAACGACTTTTCCCTCGCGATCGCGATGTCGCCCAAGGACACGCCCATCGATCTGCGCGTGCAGCGTGCGGGCGTGGACGGCGTTCTTCAGTTCAACATCACGCCGAAGGTCGATGAGGATTCGCGGATGCTCGGCATCGGCGCGAGCTATATGTCTTCCACGATCGTGCACTCCGGCTCCCGTCATGAGAACGTCACGGTTCGGAGAGCACTCGATGCGCTCGGGTTTCCCGGTATCGATCCCGGCGCGCGGCTGACTCGTGTGAACGGCAAGTCCGTCACCTCCGTCTACGACCTTGACGCAGCAGTGAGCGCATCGGGCGGGACGCCCGTCGTCGCCACCTTTGAATCTCCCACAAGATCCGGAGTCGCGCCCAAGAGCACCGACGTCCTGATCACGCCGCGCCCCGAGCTTCCGTCCGCGAAGGTGTTGGCCGTCGCGCCCGGCGAAGAGTTCACGGTGTATCCGCACCATCTGTTCGGGCTGACACCCGTGCTCGCCGTGACTTCCGTTGAAGAGGGCTCACCGGCGGCCGCGGGCGGCATTCTGCCCGGGGATGTGTTCCAGCAGATCGGCACGACGGAGTGGCCGAGCCACTCCGCGGGCATGGCGGTGATTCGGTCCTACAAGGACGCAAACCTTCCAATCGTCGTATTCCGAAAAGGGAAGGACGGGCTCTGGGAAACCAAAGACTTGGGTTCCATCCGCACCAAGAGCACCGGTCAGCTCGGCTTCACTCCCACTGATAGTGCCGCACTCTCCAACGTTGTTTCCACATGGCCATCGATGGGTGTCACAGGTGCGACGCCCAGCGGGGGCGCACTTCCCGGGCTGAAGGCCGGCTCGCACATCGTCGCGGTCGATGGCAAACCCGTCACCACGCTTGGCCAGTTGCGGAACGCGATGAAGGAAATCGTGACTCCCGGCACGGCATCAACCGTCATGCTGACCGTCGAGCTTCCTTCCGCCGTGAAAGGCAACAAACCCGCAACCGAGCAGATCGCTTGGCCGCTGACATCCGAGGACACCGCCACGCTCGCGCATCTGGGCTGGGAGAATCCGCTGGACTCACGCATCTTCGATCCGGATCGCTTCGTGTGGAAGGCGGATTCCATCGGCGGCGCGATCCCGATGGGCCTGCACGAGACACGTCGGGTGATGACCAACACCTATCTCACCTTCGCGCGGCTCTTCCAGGGCACCGTGAAGGTCGAGCACCTGAAAGGCCCCGTCGGCATCGCGCACGTCGGCGTCGCCATCGCGGACAAGGGCTTCGTCTGGCTGTTGTTCTTCATGGCGCTCATCAGCGTGAATCTTGCGGTGATCAACTTCCTGCCCATGCCCATCGCCGATGGCGGGCACATGGTGTTCCTGCTCTATGAACAGTTCACCGGCCGCCCACCCTCCGCCCGCTTCCAGAACGCCGCGGCGATCTGTGGGCTGGTGATTCTGGGAACACTCTTCCTCGTCGTTACGTTCCACGATGTGACCAACGTGTTCACGGACCTGAAGCGGTTCTTCGGCGGCTGAACCACTGCCTCGGGCTTATGGCTTCCAGATCTCGGCGGATTCAGACTCCCCGCTGAGACCTTCGCTGAGCTTCGGAAAGTTCTCCGGGTGCGGCACGGCAAACCAGAGCTTGCTTCCCTCATCCTGCACCACGAGCGTGCGTCGGATGACCGCTGACTTGTCGCGTAATGTGACGCGGAGATCAACAAAGCGCACGGCGACCAGGCCGTGCTGATCCAGCCCAAACGCGGCGGGGCCGGGGTTGCTGAGATCGCGGGCTCGAAACACCTGAATGATGGCCGTGGGCCAGTCGCGATTATTGGAAGGCACGCCGCTGCCGACATCCATGAGCGTGGCGGTTTCGTCAATGAAGTTGTTGTACGCATCGCGCTCCGGCGAGCCGGGCGTAATGACGAAACAGCTCGCGCGGAAGAGCTTGGAGTCAGACTTGATGAAAGAACGTACGAGATCGCACGCGACGCCTTCGGGGGTGGACTGACCAAAGGGCGTTGCCACGGTGGCGGGTGCGCCGGGAACGGTTGCAGGTGTCCGCGATGTTACAGGAACAATCTGCTTCGGAGTCGTTACCGGATTGACCGGAGGGTCTGACGCAGGAGCGACGGACGTCTCGTCCTTTTTCTCGCAGCCCGCCATCAGAAGCGCAAAGGCGAATGCGACAATGACTTGCGCCGCAGCCGGTGGACGGTTCTCATGCAAAGAAAAACTCCTCATGTCAGCCGCCGCCACGAGAGCGAGCGCGATATGATTCCTCGTTCGCGTCGCCACCCCCGACGCGATGGAATAACTGTATTGGCCAGGGGGGCTTGGCCGCTTGGGTACCCTGTCGCATCGCGGCGGGGATGTTTCCCATAGGAGACTCTGTCATGGCGAATGCCCCTCAGAAGTGGACGAAAAAGGACCTGCTCTCTCGGCCCATCGAGCACATTGACATCACGAAGTTTGACGCACGCGGGATCATCGACAGTTATCGCGACATGGCGTATACCAGCCGCACGCTGGCGAACGCTTCGGACATCTACTCGATGATGCTCAAGGACAAGGAGTGCGCCGTGATCGTGACTCTCGCGGGTTCGCTCATCAGCGCGGGGCTGAAGAAGGCCCTGATCACGATGGTCGAGAACAACATGATCGACGCGATCGTCTCCACGGGCGCGAACATCGTGGATCAGGACTTCTTCGAGGGGCTCGGCTTCAAGCACTACATCGCGCCCGGCTCACCCGAGGCGCCCCCGGTGGACGACATGACACTGCGCGATCTGATGATTGACCGCATCTACGACACCTACATCGATGAGGATGATCTGCGCGACTGCGACGACACCACGCACGAGATCTTCGACCAGTTCGCACCAGGCGCGTACTCCAGCCGCGAGTTTATCGAGGCGATGGGCGCGTATCTCCTGAAGAACCATCCGAAGAACGAGAGCATCGTCAAGACCTGCTTCCAGAAGCGCGTCCCGATCTTCTGCCCGGCGTTCAGCGATTGCAGCGCGGGCTTCGGCATCGTGCTCCAGCAGACCGAGGCCATCGAAGAAGGTCGCGGGCAGGTCGCCATCGACAGCGGCAAGGATTTCCGCGAGTTGACGGACATCAAGCTGGCGTGCAAGGACACCGGCCTGCTCATGCTCGGTGGCGGCGTTCCCAAGAACTTCGCGCAGGACATTGTCGTGGCGGCGGAACTGCTGAGCGAACGCAAGGGTGGCAAGGCACGCGGCGATGTGGGCATGCACAAGTACGCCATCCAGATGACCGTCGCGGACAGCCGCGATGGCGCACTCTCGGGCAGCACGCTCCGCGAGGCGTGCAGCTGGGGCAAGGTTGATGTCGTCCACGAGCAGATGGTCTTCGGCGAGCTGACCGCGCTGTTCCCGCTGATGGCGAGCGACGCCTATCACCGCAAGGCATGGAAGAGCCGCAAGGGCTTCAAGTTCGCCGACCTGTACGAAAAGGGTGATGGGATGCCGAACTTCAACGTCAGTGGGAAGAAGAAGGCGGGCGCCAAGTAAGGCAGGAGTATCGAACTCGGTGATTGTGAAGCCCCGGGCGCGTGCTCGGGGTTTTTTCATTGGCCCGCTGCACAAATCGAGCGTCGCACCAAGGACCGCATGCGGAACGTCCACTTCCTTCGGCGATTCCAATCCAGACAGTGGCCCATTTCACACCTGCGGCTTAAGCCGCTCGGCTCTGATCAGACATACCGATACTCAATCGGCGCATCGACCTCCGGATGCAACGAGGCATGGACCGGGCAGGTGTGGCCGACCTTCTCCAGTCTCGGCCGCATTTCTTCGGGAATCGTCGCGGACATTGTGACGACGACGGGCAGCCTCGCGATGCGGCGCTGCGCGGGGGGAACAGTCATGTGCTTTTCAACAGTCGCACTGGCTGGTTTCCCACCGGCGTTAATGTCCAGCCCGTTCCGCTCCGCGTACATCGCAATCGTGGTGAGGATGCACGACGCCAGCCCCGCGGCCACCAAGTCGGTCGGGCTGAAGCCGCTGGCATCCCCACCGATGTCCTTGGGCGCATCGGTGCGGATCGTCGCGCCCTCAGGATGAACAAGGTCGCACTTCTTGTGCCCGGCGTATCGGACTTGGATGGTGAGCATGGCCGGAGCGTAGGAGATTGCAGCGTGCCCCGACTGCGGCTGACCCGTGTCGCCATCGCCTCGCCTGCACAGCCGGGGCCACTTGCCCAATCTGCCACCAACTAACACCAAACGTATCGCCCGAACTCGCTTTCGTGCCATACTCCACACTATCGACGACAACCAGCCAAGAATGCGCCGCCTTGACACTCGCACACTCGGAGGCATTCTGCACCGCTTCGCATTTCAACTCTGTCTCACGCTCACCTGCTTCTGTCTCTTCGCGCCCACGTTGCGCGCTCAAGCCACTGACCCGGCGGCCGTTCCTCCCGCTCGCTTTGACCACCACACCGTCGTGCGCATCCACCCTCGCAACCTGCGCGACATGCGCACCGCCCTGACACTGACAGACGATGTGTGGACCTGCGGCTTCTCGGGCCAGAGCAACTCGCCCGATCTCACGCCCGCTCAGATCGACATTCGCCTGACCCCCGACGCTCACGCCGCGCTGGTCGCCTCCGGCGTGCCGTTCACGCTTCTGATTCCGGATGTCCAGAAGCTCATCGACGCCGAGCGTCCACCCGCGCCCTTGCTCTCTCCCCGCGGCCCCGGCACGTTCTTCGCCGCGCACCAGGACTATGCCTCCGTCAGTTCCTATGTCAACACGCTTGTCGGGCTGCGCCCGGACATGGCGTCTCGTCTCACTGTGGGATCATCGCTCTTTCCTCGCGAGATTTTTGCGATGCGCATCTCATCGCCCAACACCCCGCCCGGATCCAAGCCCGCCATGATTCTCTACGGCTGCCAGCACGCCCGAGAGTGGATCACGGTGATGTCCACGATGTACATCGCCGATCAGCTTGTGCGGAACTACAACACGGATGCAAGCATCCGGCGGCTACTCGACCAATATGAGTTCTACATCGTCCCAATCGCCAACCCCGACGGCTACGTCCACACATGGACCACCTACCGCCTGTGGCGTAAGAACCGGCGCGCCAACAGCGATGGAAGTTTCGGCGTCGATCTCAACCGCAACTGGGGCTATCAGTGGGGCGGCTTTGGCTCGTCCGGCCAGCCCACTTCCGATACTTATCGAGGCACCGCCGCGTTCAGTGAGCCCTGTACGCAGGCCCTCCGCGACTTCATCACTGCACGCCCGAACACTGTGCTCACCTTTGATCTGCACTCGTACTCCCAGGTCATCCTCGAATCCTGGGGCTGGTCGTTCACGCTTGCACCAGAGACACGCACATATTCGCAGATCACCACCGCAATGCAGTCCGCCATGAGCGCATCCTCGGGTGGCTACTTCTATGGCGGCGAGACCTATCGCGCCCTGTACCCCGTCTCGGGCGGATCGCACGATTGGGTGCTCGGCAGCACAGGTGTGCTGGCCTATGGCGTTGAGCTCCGCGATCGCGGCAGTTATGGCTTTGTCATTCCCCCTGCCGAGATCATCCCCGGCGCACAAGAAGCCCAAGCAGGCGTCTTTGCTGCTGCAAACTGGCTGCTTGATCACTCGGCCACCGCCACTTTCCCTTCCGGCCAGCCCCTCTGGCTGCGCGAGAACACCAGTACGCCCACCCACATCCAGTTCTCCCGCGGCCTGAATCGCCTCGCCGATGCCGCGCTTGCCCCACCCACCGTGTACACCCGCGTCGGCCGCGTCGCCCCGTTCACTGCTCAACCGCTCTCGGTCGCGGGCGTGGACGAGAGTGGCATCGTTTACGCGCACACTCTGCCATCCGGCCCTTGCTCGGGCATCACCCAGTGGTATTACTCGGTGCCGCTGGCGGGCGGTGCGACAACGCTTATCCCGGCCGCGGGCGAAGCTGCGCCGTTCGAGGCCGCCAGTCGTACGGCCACTTCCATCTTCGCAGATGACTTCGAGGCCGATCGTGGCTGGACTGTTGGCGACACCACGCCCGGATCAATGGACACCGCGACGTCCGGCATCTGGACCCGCGCCGATCCCAATGGCACCTCGGCACAGCCCGAGTATGACCACACTCCCCTCGCGGGCACAACCTGCTTCATTACCGGTCAGA
Organism: Phycisphaerales bacterium; assembly: GCA_046593245.1. GTDB lineage: Bacteria > Planctomycetota > Phycisphaerae > Phycisphaerales > UBA1924 > UBA4658. The sequence goes on along the minus strand of JBKJOD010000052.1, from coordinate 7,861 downwards.
ACACTCGCGGCGATGTGAACTCGGGACGCGTTGGCATGGGCAAGACGACGCTTCTCTCGCCCATCTTCAACGCCTCCGGTGCAACGACACTCGACGCGACCATGTGGCTCTGGACCATGACTTCGCAGACCGAAACCTTCGCGGTTGACATCACCACCAATGCCAACGGCGCGACACCGACATGGACGCGCGTCCTGACCATCAACAACGCGAGCAACGGCCTGCTCACCACGCCGCGTTGGAATCGGCACACGTTTCGTCTCTCCAACCTTATCACGCCCAGTGCAACGATGCGTCTTCGCTGTGTCGCGAGTGCGACCGGCCCGAACGACATCGTCGAGATTGCCCTCGACGATCTGACCATCGACTCTCTCACCTGCGAACGCCCTCCCTGCGCCTCCGACCACAACCGCGACGGTGCGGTCAATATCACAGACATCTTCGACTTCCTCAACGATTGGTTCGCTGGCTCGCCGCGTGCAGCCCTCACCGGCCAAATCCTCTCGGTACAAGACGTCTTCGTATTCCTGCAACGCTGGTTCACTCCGTGTTGAGTGACATCGGCGACTCGCCGCATCCGTAACCGCGAGCAGATTCGTTTCGCACCCCGCCTCCCACATCCCCGGGCCCATATAACTCTCCCCAATGCCCTGGGGCCTCCTCATCCTTCTCGCCGCCGGACTGCTCCTGGGCTGGCTGCTGCTGGTGCTCTTCACCTGCTGGATTCTCACGCATCCACCGCGCCGCTCATACGCGCACGCCGTTGCGCGAAACCTTCCCGGCGATCCATCCGAGATCACAGTCACGCATGTCGACGGGACCACACAGCGCGGCCTGCCCTTCACCGAGTGGGCCTTCGTATCACGTGGCGCCCTATTGCCCGTCTGGGATGTGCAAGGCCTCTCTCCCACAGGCCCCACCCTCATTCTCACACACGGCTGGGGCGACTCGCGCGTCATCATGCTGCCGCGCGCCGCTGCGCTCGCGCCGCTCGCGTCACGCATCATTCTATGGGATCTTCCTGCCCACGGGGATGCTCCCCGAGGGTTGTTCACCCTCGGCGCAACCGAATATCACGACCTCCGTGTGCTGTTTGAGAAACTCACCAATACTTCCGGCACATCCCACGATGCTCGGATCATCCTCTACGGCTTCTCGCTCGGCGCGGGCGTGAGCATCCACGCTGCACACGCGATGCAGCAGTCAGCAGTCGAGGACAACGCAGATCCCGCCACCATGACCGCAGTCATCGCCGAATCTCCCTATCGCATCCCCATCACCCCCGCCCGCAACGTCCTGCGCATGCGCGCTCTTCCCTTTCGCACCAACATCGCGCCCGCGATTGCCCTCCTCCGCGTGCGCTTCGGTCGGTGGTTTTGTGACAAGAACTTCGACCGTGCCGCCATGCCCTTGAAGGCCCCGCTCCTGCTCCTGCACGGCGAGTTTGATCCGATCTGCCCGCTCCAGGACAGCCGCGACATCGCCGCAGAGCGAAACGCGCTGCTGGCAATCATTCCCGGCGGGGGCCACAACAACCTCTGGACCGACACGGCTTTCGCCCCGCACTCCCTTGCCGCCGTCACAGAGTTCCTCGCCTCGCTCCCCAAAGTGCCTCCGCTTTCCCGTTCGGTGGGGCAAATCACTCCTCTCGCCTCTTGATTCCGAATCTTCTTACGCTCTCACTCCGCCACTTTGTCACTTTGTCTCTCCATCACTTCTACTGTTCCGCCCCAATGGCCCGCCCACCCCTTATCACGCCCGCCGAAGCCGATCTCGCCTACGCCGCGGCCCAGTGCGTCGTCGAATCCCATCGCCGCATCGTGGACTTCCTGCGCGTCGGCCAGACCCTCGCCCAGATCGACACGTTTGTTGCCAAGACACTCACCGATCTGCACTGCAAGTCCTGCTTTCTGCACTACACCATTCCCGGACAGTCCAAGTTTCCTTCGCACGCCTGCCTCTCGATGAACGACTGCGTCGTCCACGGCACCGCCGGCTATTACACCGCACCGATGAAAGAGGGCGATCTCCTCAAGATCGACATCGGTGTTTGGCATAAGGGGTGGATCGGCGACGCGGGTTGGACATATTGCTTCAAGAAGCAATCCCCACTCGCCAAGCGGCTGATGGACTGCGGCAAGGAATCCCTCCGCCGCGGCGTCGCCGCGCTCCAGCCCGGAAACATGTGGATCCACTGGGCCCAGGCCGTGCAAAAGCACGTCGAGCAGGAGTGCAACTTCCACTGTGTTCGCGGCCTCGGTGGCCACGGCATCGGCAAGAAGCTCCACGGCCCCCCATTCGTCTCGAATGTGGTTCCCTCCTACGCCGGCGAATGGCCCGACTCCATGGCCAAGCTGCTGCCGGGCACCCTCGTCGCCGTTGAACCCATGATCGCTGTCGGCACCGGCCAAACCACCCAGAAGCCCCGCCACTGGCCGGTCTTCAGCGAGGACCACTCGCTGACTGTCCACTACGAGCACGACATACTCATCACCGAGCGCGGGCCGCGTGTGATGAGTGAGGGAATGGATGACTTGCCGGATGTGGTGGGATGAGGTCGCCTCAGTTCCGGGGAGGAATGCCGGCTATCGCGCCAACTCCGGAAACACCACCGTGTACTCCCCGTTGTTGTACGCCGGCACCAGCCAAGGCTGTGTCGCGTTGCGAGGGTCACCCTCGCCGCCGGGAATCATCTTCATGTATCGCGCGTGGCCATCCAGAAATACCACGCACGCCTTGTTGATATCCCCGTATCCGTTCTTGATGCGTGCCGTGTCACTCACTTGATTGATCGTGATATCCGCATACTCGTCGTTGGCCCAGATGAAGCGCGAGGGCGAGAAGCTATCGGCCAGACGGATTCGATCACCGCCCAGGCGCCACGCCTTCGTCCAGTTCCCGCCAACATAGCGGCGGGTCTGCTCGAACCACTTCACCTGCAACAAGTAGCTGGACCCGACATCGTCGTAACACGACGAGTTATCCGTGTTCTCGCGGGCCACGCCGAACGTTGGGTCATACGCGTTCCATGCCTGCTGGTGCCCGATCTTATCGCTCGGATCGCGCAAGCTCGGCATCTGGAAGACTTTCCGCTGGTTCGGGTCCGAGATCGCATCCTGCTTGACGGGGAGGCGATCCACATACAAATATGGATTCAGCGGCCGGTCATTCGGTGCAATATCAAACACCTGCCCTGGCTGCCACCAGGTCGATGTGAACTTTCCCCACCCGCCCCACGAGATCCACGCGTTGATCACCGCGGGTACCGGAATCCCCGTCGGCACGACCGGCATGTAGCCCTTCATGTCGGTCTGATACGACGCGCCCGCCTGCCCGAGCGAGCGGCAGTTCGCCACGGATATTGTCTTCCACGCCTCCTTGCGCGCCTTCCCAAGTGCGGGCAGCAGAATGCCCACCAGCAGGGCGATGATCGCGATCACCACGAGCAACTCAATCAGCGTGAAGCCTCGTTGCAACACCTTTGGCATGGGAAATCTCCTGACGGAAATCCGAGCGAGTTGATCCGGCCCGATCGTGAATCGATCCGCGCATCCGCCCGCGAGTGCGGGCATCAAGCATGTCTCCAGCATACCTCACTATCGCCGATTCCGCAAAGAACCTGCATATTCAGTTGCAAACCCGTCCTCACACCCCCTTCTGTCGCGCCGAATACGCTCATCCGATGCCTTTCCCCCTTCTCCAGGTCCGCGACCTCGCCGTCTCCTTTGCGAGCGAAACTTCCACCACTGGCCGCGCGCAAGCCGTGGACGGTGTCAGCATGACCATCCATGCTGGCCAGACACTCGCCATCGTCGGCGAGTCCGGCTGCGGCAAGAGCGTTTCAGCTCTCTCCCTTCTCCACCTTCTCCCGCGCCACACCGCTCGCGTCGATCGCGGCAGCGCGATCTTCGAGGGTCGAGACCTGCGCTCGCTTTCCGAAAAAGACATCCGTTCCATTCGCGGCAGCCGCATCGCCATGATCTTTCAGGAGCCTATGACTTCCTTGAACCCCGTCTTCACCATTGGGGACCAGATCATCGAGGCCATCCTCCTCCACCAATCCGTCAACCGCGCGGACGCCCGTGCCATCGCCATCCGGGCACTCAGCGATGTCGGCATCACCGACCCCGAGCGTCGCCTCAGCGCGTATCCACATCAGTTCTCCGGCGGCATGCGGCAGCGCGTCATGATCGCCATGGCCCTCGCCTGCAAGCCCGCCCTGTTGCTCGCCGATGAGCCCACTACCGCGCTCGACGTCACCATCCAAAAGCAAATCCTCGAGCTCCTCCGCGATCTCAAATCCCGCACCGGGATGGCGATCATGCTCATCACCCACGATCTCGGCGTCGTCGCCGAAAACGCCGACACCGTCTGCGTCATGTACGCCGGCCGCGTCGTCGAATACGCCGCCGTACACGACCTCTTCGCCACCCCCCTGCACCCCTACACCCGCGGCCTGCTCGCTTGCATTCCCTCCATCGCCCGCCGCGTCGAGCGCCTCACCACCATCGCCGACCTGATGCAGTTGCCCGAGGCCCGCCACATTCCCGGCTCGCCCCACGTGCATCCCTGGTGGCCCGGCCACACGCCTCCCAGCGGTCTCACCACGTGCGACTCCACCCTCGTCGAAGTCCACCCCAACCACTGGGTCGCCGCTTGGCGCACCCCCGATCTCGCCAGCACAACACCCCGCCCACCCGATATCTCACCAGCCAACTCCTGCGTTCCTGCTCACTAAACCGAACTCGTTCGCTCCTTCACTCCCTTTCTGCCCCACTCCTCGACTTCCGATTCCCCACTGCCTATTCACTCCCCTTCCCATGCACTCTCTCATCATCGCCGACATCTCCTTCGCCACCCGCGAGCGTGCGATGCTCAGCCGTCTTGAAGTCGGCCTCGCCGACGAGGGCGTGCGCGTCACGCACGCGATGCCCGCTTCGCTCATCGCTACCGGCACCTTCAACGTCAGCGAGTCCATCGGCATCCAGTCCACCGTCGTCACCTATCAGGATCGCGGCCTTCCCTTCACGCATCGCCGCCGCGCGGGCGATCTTGCACGTGCCATCGACGAACGCTTCGACGAACCCACTCCCATCGACATCGTGCACGCCTTCGGCGCAGGCAGTTGGGCGATCGCCGTCGATCTCGCCCGCCGCTCCGGCGCGGGCTTGCTCCTGGAACTTTGGCGTCCCGGCCTCATCACCCCCGCCGCCGCACTCTTTGCCGCGGCGACTCGCACGTCGCACCCGGTCACGCCTGAGTTCATCGTTTCCGAGTCCGCGCTCGCCACCGCGATTCGTACATCGCTGCCGCGCGCCAAGGTCTACTCCGCACCCTGGGGCGTCCACGCCCCCCAGCATCCACGCGGCCCTCGTCCACCCGGCCAACCCCTTGCCGTCGCGATGCTCTGCGACACCGGCGACCCGCGCTCGTGCTCCGCCGCGCTCGCGGGACTCGTGCAGGCCGCAGCCGGAACGGAGATGCTGATCTTCGCCGCCATCGATGAGACCACGCCCGCGCGGGAGGCCGCGCTCTGGGCCGCCGCACGCAAGCTCAACCTGATGGATCGCTTCTCGCTCGTGCCGGATATGGAATCGCGGCGCGAGCCGATCCTGGACATGGACCTTCTCCTTCTCCCCGAGGCCACAGGTCGGCAGCGCACGCTCACGCTCGAAGCGATGGGCGCGGGCCTCACTGTCATTGCCATGGCGGATGACACCATGGAATCTCTGGCCGACGGCACCACCGCGCGGCTGGTTGCTTCCCCCACTCCCGCCGCGTGGGCACAGGCCATCGCCATCACCGCGCTCAACCCCCCCGCCGCGGCCGATCTCACACGTTCCGCCCACGAGCACATCCGCTCCAACCGCGTGGGCAGCGCACAGGTCGCGGATGTTCTCCGGGCGTACCAGCAAGTCGCCCGCTCCGCGGCCGCCGTCTCCTGATACGCTCTCATCCACTCCATGAGCCGTCTCCCCTTCAACGAGAACGACATCAAAGGTGCCGCGCCAGCGCGAGGCGCGGCTGCCGCGCCCAAGTCCGACCACATCACCGTCTCCCAGCTCGCCGTGCTCATCGATCACGCGCTGCAAGAGAAACTCTCCACCGGGCTCAAGGTCGTCGGCGAGATTTCCCGCTTCACCGAGCGCACGCACTGGTACTTTGATCTCAAGGACTCCGGCGCGGCCATCGCCTGCGTCATGTGGCAGAGCGCGGCGAAGAAAGCCGGCTTCACCCCAGGGCCCGGCCAGCAGGTGCTGCTCACCGGCCGTGTGGAGTACTACCAGCCCTACGGCAAGACCCAGTTCATCGTGGACAAGATGGAGCCCATCGGCGCGGGCGCGCTCGATCTGGCCTATCGCACACTCGTCGAGGAACTCCGAGCCCTCGGTTGGCTGGATGAATCCCGCAAGCGCCCGCTGCCGATGCTCCCGCGGAAGATCGCCATCGTCACCAGCCGCACCGCCGCCGCGCTCCAGGATGTTCTGGACACCATCGCGCGTCGCTGCCCATCGCTCCCGCTCGCGCTGGTGGATGTCCGCGTGCAAGGTGACGGCGCGGCCGCAGAGATCGCCGCCGCCATCCGCAACATCGGTCGCCATCACGAGTCACTCGGCATCGATGCCATTCTCGTCACCCGCGGCGGCGGATCGCGCGAAGACCTCTGGGCCTTCAACGAGCGCATCGTCGCGGAGGCCATCGTCCACTCCCCGATCCCCGTCGTCGCCGCGATCGGCCACGAGATCGACACCACCATCGCCGAACTGGTTGCCGATGTCCGCGCCGCCACGCCCACGCAGGCCGCGATGCGCATCGCCCCCGATGCCGCCGCGCTGCGCCGCCAGCTTTCCTCCATCGGCGGGCGACTGGGCACCTCGCTGGCGCGGCAGGTGCAGCTGGAGTCCGAGCGGCTCCGCAGCGCGGCCCGGCACAGCATTTTCTCTGACCCCATCCGGCTGGTGGACGACAAGCAGGATCAGCTCGCCGATCGCGCCCGCGATCTTCGCCACGCGCTGCTGGAGAAGATCCAGAGCGCGACTCGCACGCTCGACGACCGCGGCCGCGCGCTGGACCGCCACCGCCCCGAGGCCGTGTACGCCCGGCGCGAGTCCGCGCTCGTGCATGCATCCGCCATGCTCACCGCCGCCGCCGCCGCCCACCTTGCCCGCCGCACCACCGCGCTGGATGGCTCCGAGCGTTCGCTGGACCTCATCGGCCCGCACAACGTCCTCAAACGCGGCTACTCGGTCACGCTCATCAAGGGCGCACCGGGCACGGATGAGAAAGAGTCCGTCCTCCGCACCGCCACCGACCCGCCCCCACCACCCGGTGCCACCATCCGCACCATGCTCGCCGACGGCTCGTTCACCTCGATCGTGACGACCAGTGGTTCACAACCCGCTCCGCTTCCCGCGCCGCACGCACCACGCCCGGCTCGCGCCAAGAAGCCAGGCCCGCCCGACCAGCCCGGCCTGTTCTGATCCTCCAGCCCCTCCCAACACAATCCCGCCACAGCGGCCCCCGCAGGCGGCCCGGCGGCCATCGAATCCGGCATCCCGTCTCGCCCATCCCCGTTTTCGCCTTGCAAACGCCATTCTGTCCCTTTGCCAGCCCCCACAGGATCGTCCGCGCTCGACACGCGGCTCTCCGCGCTCGATACGGAACCCTTCGCGCTCGAGCGCGAAGCGTCCGCGCTCGATGCTGTGCTCTTCGCGCTCGAGCGCGAACCCTTCCCCACGCCCGCGCGGCTCTCCGCGCTCGAGCGCGAACCCCTCGCGCTCGAGCGTGAACCTTCCGCGCTCGAGCGGGGACAGCAACGCATGTCCGTTGACGGAGACCGAACGAACCCGGTTCGGGGGGG
>JBKJOD010000449.1:0-5741 GCA_046593245.1 Phycisphaerales bacterium | reverse complement strand
ATGATGGCAGAACGTAGGAGGCCATTGCTGATTGCAACACCTCTTCGCCTCCGCATCGTCCGCTACGCCGCGAGTTGCATGTATGGTGTGTTTCCCGCCGTTTCCCCGCCAATCTGGATCGCTCCGGCCTGTCGCCACTCCCCGTATTGCTCGCCGCGAGAGGCCCGGACCATGTACAGCGTCTGTCCCGCCGGAAGCGCGACATCGGTGAAGCGCCTGAGCTTGCCGGTGTGGACGATCGAATACTCGCGCTCGCCGGGGAGCTTGCGGACCACGGTGTAGATGAGCCCGGAGCTGCTGGCGGCCCGCTCGCGGGCATCGCGCGGGTGCGGGGCTTTCCACTCAAGCGTCGGCTGGCCGCGCGTGTTGACGGTCGCGTCGATCTCGCCGAGCTGCGCGGGCGCGGGAAGCGGCGCGGCCTGAAGCGGAGGATCGATGCTCGCGGCGATGTAGACGCCCGCTTGGCCTTCCGGCTCGCCCGACTGCGTCCGCGCGAACACTTTGATGCACGCCAGCGCGGTCGCCGCCTTGCCGCGCAGTCCGCCGATGGCGATGTTGGACGCGAGCGTGGCGGACTCCGCCTCGCTGCGCAACGTCTTGGCGTGGAGGAAGGCCGCATCCGCTTCGGCAAGTGCCACCGCAAGCTCCTCGACCTGGGATTGGGTCAGCCCAACGGCCTCTGGGTCGCTCTGCCAGATCGGGAGATGCGCGGTCATGTACTCGATGAGGTTGGTGCGGCCGGCGGGGAGAAGTTTCATGCACTTCGCATCGGCCCCGCTATCCCGCTACTGAACTTCCAAGCACGAATCAGCGCGAGATTCCCGCGAAACCTCCATCGAAGCGCAGGAAACGCGCTCCGATCCGCCCGAATCGGCGGCTGATTCGCGGGAAACGACGGGTGTTTCGTGGGGAACGGAGATCGTTTCCCGCGAATCGGTGCGTGTTTCGTGCGATGCGCGATTCGATTCGGGCGAAGCGACGGACGATTCGGACGATGCGAGCAGCGATTCGCACATGGACGAAGCCGCTCTGATTATCGTTCTCCGAAGCGTCGATGACAGCAACCTTGCCCGAAAGACCATGCGATCTGAACCCAGTACCCTTACGATATGTCTGCTGGTCGACGTTCCAAACTTGCCGAGTTGATGTCTCGCCCGTGCCATCCGGGTCGCGGCATGGCCGAGCGAGCGCGCGATCGCAAAGAGATACGAAGACGAATCCCGTACGTGCATAGATGGATGACGCGGGCGGACTGGCTTGTCGGCGGAGTGTCTTTGCTGGCCATCGCCCTGAACATCGGCATCGCCCTGCAAGCAGGCCAGGAGATTGAGTTTGGGCGCGCCTTCGCGGTGATAGCGGGCATACTTCTGATCTTCGTGATCGCGACCGCATTCTTTGAGGTTTCTCTGGCCAAACGCGCACGCGCCGCATCCTTCCGGCTTTGTCCTCGGTGCCTGCATGACCTGAGCGGCGGAGTCGCCCACGAAATGAAGGACGAGACCGAGACGACGATGACATGCCCGGAGTGCGCATGGTCGGTCCGCACTCACGAGAACTCGGAACTCTGGCGCAAGTTCGTCGAATCGCCGCTTCCGCAGACACGAATGCTGAACGCGCTGATGCAACTGGGCGGCCGCGATACTTCGCGCGGTTGATCGGACTCTTGCGAGCACTTCTCGCTGACGCGAGAGGCACTTTGCCCGCTACTTCGTCAGGCGCGTCTTGGTCTGATCGACGACGACGGCGATGATGATCGCGAGGCCCATCACGATCTGGTTGTAGGACTGGTTGATGTCCAGGATCAGCATGCCGTTGTTGATGAGCTGGACGAGGATCGCGCCCAGGACGGCCCCGAACGCGGAGCCGCGGCCGCCGGAGAGGGACGCGCCGCCGATGACAGCGGCAGCGATGACGTTCAGCTCGTAGCCCTGGCCCGCGCCGTTCTCGGCCGCCCCGAAGTAGCCGACGTAGATCGCGGCGGCCAGGCCCGCGAGCGCGCCGGAGATGGTGTACACCATCGTCTTGACGCGGCCGACGGGGATGCCCGCGTACTTGGCCGCGATCTCGTTGCCGCCAATGGCATAAATGCGCCGGCCAAAGACGGTGCGTGAAAGCACGATCGCGCCGGAGACGCCGACGAGGATGGTGATGAGCGTTGGTACCGGGAAGACCCCCCCACTCCCGATGTGCAGTTCCCACTTAAAGAAGCCGCGCTGGATGGAGTCGGGCAGGCCGCTGACGGTCTGGCCCTGCGTGAAAACGAAGACGGCGCCGCGATAGATCGCCATCGTGCCCAGCGTGATGATGAAGGGATGGACTCGAAGGGCGACGGAGGAGAACCCGTTGATGAAGCCGCCGAGAGCGCCGATGGAGCAGCAGATCAGCAAAAGCATCGGAACGGCGAGCAGCGCGGATGTCCCGGCGGATTTGGACTCGATGGAGGAAAGCACACTCGCGCCGACGATGGCCGCGATGGCATAGATGGAACCGATGGAGAGGTCGATACCTGCGAGGATGATGATCGCCGTCATGCCCACTGCCATGATGGCGTAGTACGAGGCGGTTGTCAGGACGTTGAGGAGGTTCTCGACATCGAGGAACTTGTTGACGGACTTGCTGCCGAAGGCGGACTTGGCACCGGCATCTTCATCGCGAATGCGCCAGGCGGTTTCAGACGAGTACTCGAGCGCGGCCTGCGAGGGCCCGGCCACCGAAAGCACGTTGTTGGGTTTTTCCTGCACGACCGCGCCGGCAGGAATGTCGATCTTGATGGCCGCGGATTTGTTGCCGCCGAAGATCGTGAGCGCGAGCATCATCAGTGCAATGACGACGACAAGCCCGGACTCTTGCGCGGCGAAGATGCGACGCCACATCGGCTTGGGCGCGAGATCGACACGTGGGCGAACGGGATGGGGATCGGTGAGGTCGGGCACGAGGGTGCGATGATAGCGAAAGGAAGGGGAGGAATCGTTGCTCGGGTGGACTCATGCGCGGGAAGCACAGACCCCCTCCGATTCACGCTGCGCTCGAATCACCTCCCCCGCCAGGGCGGGTGAGGGAGTTGAGTTAGTCAATGGTGCGGAGTTGTGAGGAGCGGCGGTTGTTGGCGGGGGAAGCGACATCGACGTTCTTGGGATTGCCGCTGCCGGTGAAGAAGGTGGCGGCCGCGCCTTTGTTGAGGAACTCGGCGTGGGCGTCGGTGAATACGTAGTTTGCACCGGCCTTTCCGTGGTTGTCGTTAGCGGCCCATTGGCCCGGCTGGATGCCCGCGGACGTGGCGTCTTGAGCGACGCCGTACCAGGCCTCGGTGCCGGAGTCGAGGGAGTTGGCCTCATCGCCAATCAGCGGGGCGGGATAGACGAGAGACGGCTCGACGGCCCGGAACCCAGCGATGTAGAGGTACGAGATGTTGTAGCCGATAACTTCCTCAGCAACCGTCGCTCGCTTGGGGATGTGTGCGGGCGGATTCTGCGAGAGGCGTCGGATACCGCCGCCGGTGTACTTGCCACTGAAGTAGTAATCGAGTTTGTCGGCGGGGCAGACAAGGCACTCGAAGGTGTCCATGTAGGAACCCAGCAGGGTTTCTGAAGTGGAGTTGTAGTACTGACCGCCGCTGGGGAGGGCCGCACCGTAACCGACATCGGTGGAACTGGGATTCGCGGCGTACTGCTCGCCCTGCTGCTTGAGCGAGAAGAACCCGGCGAAACCGCCCTGGCCCTCCTGCTCATCGATGATGTTGAAGCCCGGGCGGCCGGGCTTCATGGGGTACCAGTCCTTGAAGTTTCCGGAGTAGAGCGTCATCGCGAGCGAGACCTGGCGGGTATTGCTCAGACAGACTGCGAGTCGAGATGCTTCGCGGGCTTTGGAGAGCGCTGGCAGCAGGATGCCAACCAGCAATGCGATGATGGCGATGACGACGAGAAGTTCGATCAGCGTGAAACCATAACAGCGTCGAACCGTTCCGATGGACTTGAATCGGTTGCTGAAACAGGGAGCCGATGGGCTGGTCATGGGGTGACTCAAGGCGACGAATGCCGCGGGGTGAGCGGAGCGAGATAGAGCAGCTCGGGCGTGAGGGTATCCGAAAGCGAATCAAGCCGCCAGAGCAACCCCTAGTGGTGGACACGGAGAGATACGAGGTGGTGCGGTGGAGGTTGCGAATACTGGAATGATTCGCCGCAAGCTGCCTTTTCAGGTTCCAACTGAGGTGGGTGATGCAGAATGCGAATTCCACCAAATCGGTGCGACAACAATGGCCAGTGTTGGCCAACGCCGCCTTCGAGGGATCTTCCTCTGTAAAGACTGGAAAGCGTTCCACGCTTTTGTGGCCTTTGTGCGGTACGCCAAGTAATCTACATCTCCCCGAGTATTCTCGGGCAGCGGGCGGTGCTGGGGAACCGAATCTGGGTGGGAGCTGTCTGTGGTGGTGCGTGATTGGCTGAAATGTTCGGCTCTTTTTTGTTGGAGATCAACGAGATGAACCTTGCTCGATGTGTGTCTTCCTGTGCGTTGCTGATGCTTCTGGCAGGAACCGCCATGGCGCAGCCAGCCGTGAACGGTAAGTTGAAGCCGGAATACGGGCCGATCCAGTGGTCAAACAGCACGGGAACGTTGTTCGGCAACGCGGGGACAGCCGTTGCTCCCGCCTGTGATCCGATCGGTGGTGGGCTGAAGATCACGTTGAACAACTCAAGTCGGGCGGGTGTCGCTGGCGGAACGGCTGCGGCGGACCAAACGGCGGCGGCCGCTGTGGCGACGGGCTATGAACTGAAAATTCCGCTGGAAGCACTGGGGCTGGACATTACGAGCAACGGAGCGAACCTCCCGGACCCGGTGGTGGTGAAGGTCGCGGGTTGGGTTGGCGATGGCGGCTACAACGGCGTGTCCAACCAGTTCATCGGGGGCATCGCTCAGAACGCAGCGCTGAACACATACCCGAATCCGCGGACGATTGACTTTACGGCCGTCCCGAACAATCAGTACATCACCGTTTCCATCCCGAAGGCAACGCTGCTTGCGTTGCTCAACGGAAACGAGCCGACGCTTGATGGCACACGAGATGCGTCATACGGCGCGCCGCTCACGGTCCAAGACACCGGAACGAACTACGGAGACGCCGCGACGGCCCAAGGCGCGGGCGATTCCATCTTCCGCTGCGCCGGCGGCTCAGAAATCGACAATGTGTCCGCCCGCTACGGGCGCGACGCGGCAGGCGATCTGGCTCTGTACGTGATGCTCGCGGGCAACTTCGAGAGCAACTTCAACAAAGTGTCGATGTTCTTTGATTCCCGTGCGGGTGGGCAGAACCAACTCACCAACGACAGCGCGACACAGACCGGCACCTACGGCTCTATTTTCGGCGGCGGCGCGAACGCATACGGCGGCAATGGCACCCAGCCGGGACTGAAGTTTGATGTCGGATTCGCTGCGGACTATTTCCTGGGCTTCTCGGTCGGTGGAGGCGGCGATGCTTCTCCCACGGTGTACGCCGACTGGCAGAAGCTGCGGACCAGCCCCACCGATGCAGGGTCCGCTCGCTTCATCGGCGGCACCAACGCGACGGCCAACGGCGGCATCCTGACTGCGAGCGATCCGTGCCCGCCGTTTGTCGAGCCGAACTACGCGGACGTAGCAAACGGCTCGGAGATTGACGGGCTGTATGCAACGGTCTGCGGCGATTCGCTCTACGTCCTGGTGACCGGCAACCTGGAAAACAACGGCAACCGTCTGGATCTGTTCTT
>JBKJOD010000106.1:0-9432 GCA_046593245.1 Phycisphaerales bacterium | reverse complement strand
ATCAACCAGTCACTCGTCGGCGCGATCGAGCAGCTCCGCACCTTCCGCAAGGTGAAGAAAATCCTTGGCATGCGCCACGGTGTAAACGGTCTTGTCAAAGACCAGATCATCGACTTGGGCAAGCTCTCCAAGAGCCACCTGGAGAAAGTCGCCAAGTCTCCCGCCGCGGCGCTCGGCTCCAGCCGCGATAAACCCGATTCGGACTACTGCGCCAAGATCGTCGAGGCCTGCAAGCGCAACAACATCCGCTACTTCTTCTACATCGGCGGCAACGACTCCTCCGACACCTGCCGCATCGTCAACGAGCTTTCCAACAGCGGCGGCTACGAAATGCGCTGCTTCCACATCCCCAAGACCGTTGACAACGACCTCATGGGCAGCGACCACACCCCCGGCTTCCCCTCCGCCGCGCGATACATAGCGACCGCGTTCATGGCCGATTCGCTGGACAACGCCTCGCTCCCGGGCGTGAAGATCAACGTTGTCATGGGGCGCAACGCCGGCTTCCTTACCGCCGCCGCCGCGCTCGCACGCGGCGAAGGAGGTGGGGGGTCCAAGAACTCCGATCGCGGCCCGCACCTCATCTACGTCCCCGAGGTCCCCTTTGATTCCAAGCGATTCATCGCCGATGTCGAGGTTGTGCTTGGCAAGCACGGCCGCTGCCAGGTCGCCGTGAGCGAGGGCGTGCAGGATGCCCAAGGGCGCGCAATCGCGACCACGCTCGTGGACACGCTGGATAAAGACGCCCACGGCAACGTGCAGCTTTCCGGTGTCGGCGCGCTCGGCGATGCGCTCGCGAACCTGGTCAAGAAGTCCATCAAAATCAACGGCAAGCCGCCCCGCGTTCGCGCCGACACCTTGGGCTATCTGCAGCGCTGCTGGCCGGAGCAATCACCGATCGATGCGAAGGAAGCTCGTGCTTCCGCGCAGTTCGCGGTGAAGCAAGCTGCCAAGGGTGTGCTCTGCGGCTCGGTCGCGATTGTCCGCAAGCCCGGGAGGTCATACGCCGTGGATTACAAGCGCATCGAACTCTCCGAGGTTGCTGCCAAGACCCGTCACCTCCCGCCCGAGTTCATCGCGGGCCACAACGATGTCTCGAAGAAGTGCGTTGAATACCTCCGCCCTTTGGTCGGCAAGCTTCCGGTACTCGAACGCATCTGACCATCAAGTTCTGACACCCACAACCAATCCTTCAGTTTCCGCCGCGCGGACCTTCGGGTGTGCTCGTGTCACCCTGCGGCCCGCCGCGCCGATGCCCACCTTCCATCCGATCCCGCGGCCCGCGATCCTCGCGTCCACCGCGATCAGCATCCGGCCCGCGGCGTTCATCACGCATCTGTCCAAAGTCCGGCCCACGCCCGCCGCGGTCGCGCCCCTGCTCGGGTCCACGACGCATCTCCTGTTGGCGATCGCCATCATCGCGCCCGCCGCGCATCTCGGGCCCGCGACGCGGGCCATCAAAGTCCGGCTGGCCGTCGCGCTCGCGGAGGTCTTCGCCGCGAGGGCCCGGTCCGCGCTGCATGTCGCCACGCCCCGGGCCGTCTCGTCCCGGCCCGCCGCGAAACTGCTCGCCGTGGGACTTCTGGCCATGCTCCGGGCCGCGCCGAAACTGGCCGCGTGCATCACCGCCCCGCCCGCCCTTGCCCGCGCCATGCTGCTGGTGATGACGATGGTGCTTGGCAAACTTCTTCATCGCGTGCTTGCGATGCTCGCCCATCTTCTCGCCCTGTCCCTCGCCGCGACGCTGCGCCCCATCGCGGGAGCCATCACGCGGCCCATCGCGATTGGGGCGCATCTCGCGCGGCCCGTCGTCACGGCGCGGTGCCTGACCCAGCGCATCGCTCTGCCCAAGATAAAAACCCAGCCCCACCGCGGCCATTGCAACCAGCTTGTACGTGAAATTCATTGCGTATCCCCAATCGGAAAGAAGTTCGGACGTGTGCCCCCGACACAGCCCGGGCGGCTCAACGGCCAAACGTTTGGCCGCCATCTCTATTGCCTGTTCGCACGGTCGGCGGGACGCCCAGGTCGGGGTTTGCACGCGGTATTGCCATGTATTTCCGCAGCAATAACAACGGGCCGCGGACGTTGGTCCGCGGCCCGGTAGAGTTCAGACTCAGTTGATCGAGCACATCACTTGCCGGTCGGCATCTTCTTCTGCATCTCTTCCATCGCCTTCTTCATCGCCTCTTCCTTGGCCTTGTCCATAGCGCTCTTGTCGGCGGGTTTGGCCATGTCTGAGGTCGTCTTCGCTTTGGTGTAGCTGATGGTCATCACCAGCACATCTTTGCCGTCGATCTCGTGGTAGAACTCCGCGAGCATCTTGTCCGTCGCGGGATAGCTGAAGACCTGACGCTCCTTGATGGTCTTGTTCTTCGCCGGATCGATCATCTCGCCCTTGAGTACCAGCTTGTCGCCCTCCATGCCGCCCTTGGTGGTCATGGTCGCCGTGGAGAAGCTGTCCATCCAGGTGCCCTCGAACATCTTGGTGATGTTGTTGTAGCCGGTGGTGGCAATGCCCTCAAAGGGCATGCCCATCATGTCACCCTTGAAGTGCCCATGCTGGTAGCGACCGCCGAGGACCATCTCGACGTTCATCGTCCCGACCGACTCGCTGGAGGGCTCACCAGGCATCGTCATCTTGACGACCGCGTCCCAGGTGCCCACGCCGCGGGCCAGCCACTTGTGCATGTCGCCGGGCTCGCCCGCCTTCATCCACGCGTCCATCTCGGCCTTCTGCTCCGGAGTCATCTCCGGCATTCCGGCGGGAGCGGCATCCTTCTTCTCGGGCTGCGCGTTCTTGACGGTTTCCTTGATTGCGTCCTTGCGCGGCATCGCAGGCATCGAGGGCATGTTGGGCTTGGCCGGCTTTAGGTCCACCGGCTGCGCGGCGGCCACGCCGCAAAGACCCGCGAGCAAACCACAACAGATCGCCATGCTGAACAAGTTGGTGCGTTTCATCTTCCAAGACTCCTGAAAAATACATCCACCCCGCGCGCGTGGCAGGTGGGGGTTTCCTTGTCGGGCGGATTCAAGTGAATCCAATCAAACCCCGAACTCTGAAAGGATACCGAGTGATTTCCCGGGAGTCAAGGTGCATTCACGGCGATCTGGACACTGGTCTAAACCAGTCTTGGATGAACGAAAGCAGATCGTCCACTTCAACCACTCCGTTCTGATTGGTGTCCGAGTCTGACTGCCCGGCGAAGAACGCAGACAGATATGCGACGATGTCGTTCACCGTCTTGTCGCCGTTGCCGTCAAAGTCGCCCGGGTAAATGTGCCGCAGCAGTCTGGGCTCCACCAACTGCGGAACCCCTCCGGCGTGGTTCCAGGCCGACGGACGGTGCCCACTGTTCGCAGAGCCCACGGTTCCGATGAGGCGCAGCTCGGGGGTCGAATCGTCCGGATCGGTGCTGGGCACCTCGATGAGCACAGGTGCTCCCGAGTCGTGCAGGTTCGCGGTGACATACGGCCCGCCAAACGGCGGACAACTCAGACACGGCTGCGTTGTTCCGACAGCGCAGAGCGAGAAGGCCAGAAAGTCGTTGTTCACGAAGTTGTCGGGCATCCTTCCACGTGCGTATCGAAGTCCCCAGTGATCACCGATGCCGAAACACTCTCCGGCAAACCCCCATCCGGCGAGCAGAATATCCGTCGGATGGATGGGCGCGTTGGCGATGGCTGGCGCGATTGGCACGATGCCCACCGGTGATCCCGAGAGATATGCCAGCACCTGGTCGCACCCGGGGTTCTGTGCATCCACGAGCTGCACAACATCAAACTCCTGGTACATTCCGTGGCAGTTGTTCCAGTTCACAGCCATCGAGTTTTCGGATAATCCCGCCGGGGTGCGCCGAAATCGCGCTCGATACTGGCGTACCGAGTTCGGCCACAGCGGCTCAGAAGGTGAGATGTCCAGTGAGTGCCGCGCGATCAGCACGACATTTGGCCCTACCAGAGTGCATGTTCCTGAAGTCCACCCCGCGCACGGCGAGCCGGGTGCCACCCGGCAGAACAGCCCGACGGCATCGAATCGTTTGTCGGCTGCCGGAATCGGCACCCCATTCACCACACCCAAGGCGGCCGAAGCCGCACTCAACACAATGCACGCACAGGCGAGCACCACACACCGCGTTATCGTGTCGGACATCCTGGTCCTTACGGAGTTTGCCGTGGGCGATCTCCCCGCGGCACGCCCACTCGGGGGCAGTTACAAAATGTACTTTCAGGCACAGAGTTCATGGAAGCGAAACGAACGCCTCATCTTGCCCACACCTTCACATCATCTACGGCGAGAACACGCTGGGGTTCTCCACGGAATGCAAGCGTACAGCATCGTCGCAACTCTGCGCATCAGAACACTCTGTTTCCCACATTAATTCGCGGAATTGAGCGGCGATTCATACGCTCATCATGGCCAGCGGCAGCCGTTTGACCACCTCTAGCCCGAATCCATCCAATCCGGGCAGATCGCGCTGGTGATTGGTGAGCAGATGCAGCTTGTGCAATCCCAACCCGCGCAACACCTGGCCGCCAATTCCAAACTCACGGATGTTTAATGGCAGCCCTGTAGTCGGGAAGCCCTCCACCGAGAGTCCGCCCGGCGGCCCGAATCCCTGTCGCGTGATTGTCTGCAAGCGCTGCTCCAGCGCGCCACTCCCCACGCCGATCGCCTCGCCGCTTCCTTCCGGACGCAGATACACGATTGCGCCTCGCCCCTCCTGCTGCACCATGCGCATCGCCGCGTGGAGAGTCCGTCCCGTGGGCCCATCGGATGCCGAGTCCATGTCCAGAAACAAATCACCCAGCAGATGCCGGCGGTGCATCCGCACGAGCGTTGGCATCTCGCTCTCGAGCACTCGCCCGTGTTGATCCAGATCACCCACACCGCCCACGCACAGTGCCACATGTGGCAGCGGGTCCACGACGGAACGGAACGCGATGAGATTGAACTCTCCGAACTGCGTTCGGATCGGTGTGCCGCGCACCGGGTCCATGCGCGTCACCAGCGATTCCCGCGCCAGCCGGTGCGCGATGATGTCCGCCACGGTACAGATTTTGATTCCGTGGATCGCGCCGAGTTTCACCAGATCCGGCAGGCGCGCCATCTCGCCGTCATCGCGCATGATCTCGATGATGACCGCCGCCGGATACAACCCCGCGAGTCGGCACAAGTCCACAGATCCCTCGGTCTGCCCGGTGCGCACCAGCACGCCCCCCTCGCGTGAGCGCAGCGGGTTGATGTGGCCCGGGCGCACGAAGTCCTCCGGCCCGGTCTTCTGGTCGATCGCCATCAGGATCGATCGCGCTCGTTCTCGCGCGGAGACTCCGGTCGTGAATCCGTGCTTCGGATGCCCATCGATCGAGACGGTGAAGGGCGTCGCCCGAGCCGATGTGTTGATGGTCGCCTGCGGGTGCAGGTCCAGTCGATCGCAATCCCCGGGCGTCAGCGAGAGGCACATGTATCCGCGCGCCACCGAGAGCATGAACGTGATGGCCTCTGGCGTGACAAACTGCGCCGGCAGGATCAGGTCCCCCTCGTTCTCTCGATCTTCGTCATCCGTCAGGATCACCATCCGTCCGGCACGCAGTTCATCCAGAATTTCCGAGATCGGTGTCGTCGCCATTGGGCGATCCTAACCCCCTCACTTCACGGGTTTGTGCCGCGGTCGGAGCCAAGTTTCTCCATGTTGCCCAACTCCCCACTTTACCAGCAAAAAACGCGAAAAATATCCGTTTTGCGTATTGACGGAGCCGCCAAGTGTGATAACTTACGTCCACGCGGGAGTATCCCCGCTTTGGGGAAGAGAGAGGGGAGGAAAAAATTCCGAGAGAGACCGTTCTGTTCTCGCACTGATCTGCGAGGCGTGTGATCGCAACTGTTCACACTCCTCGACGTTCTAGGAGGCGGTCTCAATGCAATCGTTCCATGCTCCTCTCTCTGCTGTCGTTCTCTCCTCCGTTCTGGCCTCGGCCGCATCAGCCACCGTGCTGACGTTCGACTTCAACGGATCCAATGCCGACCCCGTGCCCAGCTCATACGGCTCACGCGTGTCGTCGTTCGCTCCGGGCTTTTTCAACTACGGTCCCGACGGCGGACTCACCCCCAACGTCAGTGTCATCTACACCCCGGTGCTCAAACTCGGCGGCGCGACACCCTCGGACAACACCCGCGTCTTCGGCGATCTCAGCAACGTGCTGTACCGCGATCGCAATGGCGGCTTCACCCCGGGCATCCTCGAGATCACGCTCTCGGCTGATCCCGGCTTCCTCGTCTGCCTCCACCGCTTTGACGCCGCGGCCGTCTTCAACGCCGTCACCGGCATCGGCGAAGACCTTCCCGCTCGCTCCATTCAGGTGCTTGATGGTCTGGGCACCCCGCTGTATCAGCTCGACTACAACCCCGCCAATCCGCCCTCCACATTCATCCCCGGCACGGACACGCCAGCCCTGCGCCACCGCCGCTTTGATTGGGATGCCAACCCCATCTGTGCCAATCGGCTCATGATTCGCCTGGACCTGACCCAGCTCATCACCATCGGCGGCTCCAAGGTGGACCGCATCGGCTTGGACAACATCAAGTTCTCGCAGGTCATGCCCGCCCCCGGCGCGGCCGCCCTCTTCCTCGGTGCCGCGGGAATGCTCGCCTCCCGTCGTCGTCGCAACTGATGCCCCCGGAAATCTCTCCACTCTCACGCCCCGAGCCGACTGGCTCGGGGCGTTCTTTTTTGCATGATTTTCCATCGCATCCGCGGTTATCGGCATGATTTCGCGGTGCAACATGGCGGAGAGCACTTATACTTCAGGCCATACTCACGCCGCACGTCGCGGCCGCTCTCAGGAGATTCTCCATGTCGATGCGTTTCCCCCGTTCCTTGCTCACCGCCCTGCTTTCCTTGGGAGCGATCGGGTGCTGCTGTGCGAGCACGCTCGCACAAAGCTCCACGGCCCCCATGCCGATCTTCCGCAAGACCGCGGGCGTCATCGTCTCCGACCTGGCCAACGACCGTCTTCTGTATGTGCGCGATCTCAATGGCGACGGATTCGCCACCGGTGCTGGCGAGGTTTCGGTGTTCTTTGATGCATCCAATGCCTCCGGCCTTCCCGCGCCCTCGGGCGCGATCTTCAGCATCTATCAGGCCGCCGATGGCACCGTGTATGTCGGCGATGGTGACACCCGCGCCATCTATGCCCTGCGTGACAACAACCTTAATGGCACCGCCAACGACGCCGGAGAAGCGCGGGTCTTCTTCAGCCAATCGGTCAGTGCCAGCGGCATCTTCCTGCCGACGCCCAACGGCATCGCCGGAGACGCAAACGCCCTGTATGTCACCAACGCCGGCACTGGCACCTCGCTCCCCGGTTCGCAGGATGGCGTGTTCCGCTTGGCCGACGGCAACGGCGACCACGACGCACAGGCCCTCGGCGAGGCCACCATCTTTCTGGATGGCAACACCCTGATCGCCGCGGGCGCGACCAGCTCCAACCCGTTCGATCTCTGCATTCTGAATAACGCTCTGTATTTCGCCGACTTCCGGAGCACCGCTCTCGGCGGGCGCGTCATCATGCGGGCCGCCTACACCCCCGCTACCACCGCCATCGGCGCGGCGGACCTCAACGTTTTCGTCACCAATCAGGTGTCCTTCACAGGTCCCTCCGGCGTGTTCACGCTTCCGCTGGGCCAATCCTGCGTCACCGATGGTGTATCCATCTATATGCACGACACTTCTGCTGCCAACGTGCAGGCCGTGTACCGGCTCACCGATGGCAACGGCACCAACACCATCAACGCCGACTCGGAGGTGGTGCAGGTCTGGTCCGAGCTGAACCTCCCGGTTGGCGAAGTTATGGCCAACAGCTTTGATATCGACGTTGGCCCCAGGCGTTTGCTCATCACATCCAACGGCTCCACGCCCTCCTCGCAGGGAAGCGTTCCCGCGTCCGAACTGATTCTCGCCACCGACGCGGACAACAACGGTTTGTACTCCCAGTCGGAGACCAAGGTCTTCATCAAGGGTTCCAGCGGCGTGGCGCTCTGGCCAGCCAATACCAACTCCCGCACGGCCCGCTTCTACGGCTGGCCCTGCGCGGCGGATTTCAACATGTCCGGGGCCATCACGGTCAATGACATCTTCGACTTCCTCGCCGCCTGGTTCGCAGGCGACACCCGTGCCGACTTCAACGGCCTCAGCGGTCTCTCCGTTCAGGACATCTTTGACTTCCTTGGGGCGTGGTTCGCCGGCTGCCCGTAAGACAGTTCCCTCAGACCCGATCGACATCAACAAAAGGGCTTCGTCTTTGCCACGAAGCCCTTTTTCATGCGCCGCTCGCGCGGTAGACTCCGCGTCCCATGTTCCCCGCACGCATCATCTCGCGAGCCCTGATGGTCGGCCTCGTCGCGGCCGCGTCGGTTGTATTTGGTTCCTCACGCGTCCGCGCGCAGTCCGCGGTCACGTTCAGCCCGCCGATGATCGTGCAGTGCCGCGCCGTGCTCGCGGGCGTTGCCGGTGATTACGTCACGCTCCCCTGTTCGGTCGCTGTCGATATTGGTGCTCCCGCGACACCCGGCTCCGGGTCCGTGCTGGTGCGCGCCATTCACATTGTGGTGCCGATCAACTTTTCCTGCACCGTGCCGCTGCAGGGCACGCCCACGCAGGTCTTCGTCAGCGGCGTATTCGTTGATGCCGCGTCCGGTGCGGGAGTCGCTCTTCCCGCCCAGCCCGGTGCGCCCGGTGAAACGCTCTTTGCCGGAACGGCCATTTCGGAAACCGCAACGGGCACCCTGAACTACGCGGCACAAGGTTTGGCCTGCCAGACCGTCCTGGCCGCTGGGGGGCAATGCTCCGGACCTTTCAATCTCGCCTCCCCCGGTTCCAACACTCAGGCGGTCATTGCCAATGGCCTGATCGGCCCCACGGTAAATCAGACGCGAGCGGTCTCCTTCCAATACCGCGGCTCGTTTCCGCTGGTCGCGGGTGCCACGTGGGGGCGTCTGGATATTCTGGCCAATCTCACTGGCACTCTTCCCGATGGGCCTCCGGCCTGTCCAGCGGATTTCAACGGCGCTGGCGGTCTGAACGTGCAGGACATCTTTGATTTTCTGGCCGCGTGGTTCGCCGGTAACCCCTCCGCTGATTTCAACCACGCCAACGGAATCGGTGTGCAGGACATCTTCGACTTCCTCAGGGCGTGGTTCGCCGGGTGCTAACACGCTTACCGCGACTCCCGAAACTGGGTAAAGAGCGTGGATGGTGTCAGGAAGACACCGACGGGTGCCGGGTGTGCTCGCCTCTGACTGCTCCTATACTCCGGCCTTCTTTGACAACACGGGGCCGACATTGGCGATCGACCGGGCAGGGAAGCGTCGTCGTGGCGCGTCGAGGAGCATGAGGCCTCGTAAAACGCATGCAAAACACTTAGCTAACACAA
>JBKJOD010000224.1:0-4580 GCA_046593245.1 Phycisphaerales bacterium | reverse complement strand
GGAGGTCAGCAGCAGCAGCCCGCCAACGTCCGTCATCGCGCTCAGGAAACTCACCCACACGATCGGCGCGCGATTCAGCTTCGGGGCGCGGACGGCTGTCCGGCTGCTGCGGCGTCGGGATGTGGTGCGTTTGGCTGCCATGCGTTGTGCAATCAACTGTACTCACTATCAATCGGCGTCGCGGGCCGAGTTTCTTCCCAAAATCTTGCGTGGTGTTCGGTGTGGCGTGAAGTTGATCGCGCAACTCCGTATCGCCGTTATACGTGGCCACCAGCATGAGCGAAACCCGGCGAGTTCTGCACGTCCGAAGGGTGTTATCAGCCAGTTCGTAGATTGTGATCCCCCTGTGATGAGGGAGAGCAGAAGCCACGCTAGGAAATCCCGGGCCACGCGAGCATCAACCCTTGGAGCCGAGGCGGCCGCGGAGATTCGGCTCGCGCCGGCCGTATTCATTCTCGATGTACTGCGGCGCATAGCGCCCACGAACGTTGTCGTAGCGGTCGAACGGCGATCGCTCATCGGTGGGCGCAAGCAGCGGCTGCGAGCACCCGGCGGCGCAGATCACTCCCACCGCCACCCCGACTGCGGCGGTGAACCTGCTGGCGATCGAGATGACTCGGCGGCTATTCATGCTGTGTGTCCCGGTTGCGAGCCATCATATCGGCTCGACGCTCGATCCGCCCGGAGCCATTCAGGATCAACTGCCCACGATCGGTCATCTGGCGGAGCCCCTCGTACACGGCCGCGCAAACGGCGGTGGCAAGATTCAACGAGCGTTCGCCGGGAATCATGGGGAGAGTGACGAGCCGATCGGGATACGCACCGAGAAAGGATGATGGCAGTCCAGCCGTTTCCTTGCCAAACACCAGATGATCGCCGGGGTGAATATCCGCGTCCCACACGGGGCGATCGGTCCGAGTCGTGAAGATCCAGAGCCGCTCGGGGCTGGGTTTGGCCGCGTCGAGATAGTCGCCCCAGCTCTCGTGCTCGGTTGGGTTCAGCCGCGGCCAGTAGTCCAGTCCGGCGCGACGACATTCCTTCTCCGAGGTGTCAAACCCCAGCGGCTTGATGAGGTGCAGGGCGCACCCGGTGGCGATGCAGGTTCGCCCGATGTTGCCGGTGTTGTTCGGGATCTCCGGCTCGTGCAGAACGATGTTCAGCAGTGGGGGGGCGACCGTGGTCATGCGATCACCCCGCCTTCTTCTCGCGCTCCTGGCGCGCTTTGACGCCCGGGTCCACATCGATGAGCTTGGCGACCATGTCCTGCAAGGAGTTCAAGTCCGCGCTGGGGTGCGGGTTGCCCTGCCAGCGGATCACACCATCGGTGGAGAGGACCACCACATGCGGGATGCCCTGAATGCCGATCGCGTTCTTCACCGTCGCCGCCGGGTCAACCGCCTGTGGGTACGAGTGCTTGGCGGCCTTGATGAACTTCCGCACCACGGCGTCGTCCTCATCGGAAATCCCGATGACGACCACGTCCTTGGAATACTTCTTGGAGAGCTCATCCAGATGCGGCATCGCGGCCTTGCACGGGCCGCACCAGGTGGCCCAGAAATCCAGCACGATGATCTTGCCGTCGCGCTCCGGGGCGGTGCCGAGCCACTTTTCCTTGCCGAGCTTGGCCGGGAGCGGCTTGCCCTGCAGGTTCTTCGCGGACATCTGGCCCTTGTTGATCGCGGGCCACTTCACGGCTTTGTAGTCGTCTGGCGCTACGCGGGTCTTCACTTCGGGGCCGCCCATCGGGGCATCGCCCTCGGCCTTCTTCACTTCCTTAGCGCGGTCCTTGGCTTTGGCGGCGTCGGAGGCGGACTCAGCCATGACGATCTTGATGGCGTCATCGAGCGAAGATTTTTCCACATCGCCAAAGCGCAGGTTTCCGGCGCGATCAAGGATGTAGTAGTTCGGGCCCGCTGCGGGTGTGTGCATGGCCTTGAAGAACTCGCCGCCGGCGTCATGCCCGACGGGGAAAGTGACCTTGTTTTCCGCGAGGATGTCCGCTGCCTTGTCGAACTGCTTGGCATGGTGGACACCGATAACCATCAAGTCCTTGTGCGTATCGGCGAGCTTCTGCGCCTCGGCCAAAGCAGCGTGCGAGGTCTTGTACCACGAGGCCCACTCGACGATCAGCACCGGCCTGCCGCCGAAGGATTCCGCAGACGGCGCGCTCCCGCCCGTCCATGCGCCGAGCTTGCTAAGAAGCGTGAAGTCGAAGGGCTTGTACGCCATCGCGTCCAGTGCCTCTCGATTGGCTCCCTTGCCCTGGAGTTTCACAGCCACATCATCCGCGTGTGATACTCCCGCAGCGCCGAGCGCGGTAAGCGTGAGAATCGCGGCGATCGTCAGCGAGCGTGCGGTTGGGCGCATGTGGCCACTCCTTCTTCGGCGTGCGTGGGCGTGCGTACGTGGTTACTTCTTCTTCGCGTCTTCGGCCTTGCGCCGGGCCTTTACAGCAGGATCGACGGCGATGAGCTTGTCCAGCGCCACGCGCAGATCCTGGTCGTAGGGGCTGCCGATCCAGCGCATCTTCAGGTCGCTGGAAAGGATCGCGGCGGCTCCGGCCTCTTCCGAGAGCCGGGACATGCGCGGGAGCATCCCGCCGCCGCCAAGTTCCAGGTTCTCATAGCGGATGGTCCGCGGCACGATGTAGTGATTGATGGTGCGTGTGCGGAGAATCGTGGCGAGCTGCTGCTTGTTGCGCTCAACAAGTTTGGCGTCTTCCTCGCCGTTGACGACTCCCTGATTGCTCCCGCTGAGAGCGTTCTGGCCCTGCTTGAACATGCTCCCCACCACCAGCACATCGCGCTTGAACTGGTCGTGCAGACGGTTCATGGTCGGGAAGACGTTGAGCCAGTCCACTTCCTTGGGATCAAAGTAGTAGATGACGATGAGCTTGCCAGCCCGCTTGGGCGTGCTGGGAACCCAGTCCTCTTCCGGCCAGGCCGTCGCATTGGGCGGGTTGTTCTTGATTTTGTCGAAGATCGCGTCGGTCTCAACCTTGCCGACCATGTACGGCCAGCGAGTCGCCTTGTACGCGTCCTCATCCGGTTCCGGAAAATCCACCGTAACGTCTTCGCCCGGCACGGGGCCGGAGGCATCCTTGGTCAGCCACTTCTGGCGATCGGTCTCGCTGGCCCGCTTTGCGAGCATCTTGGGATAGTCCGCCGCCTGCTCGGCGGTCTCCTTTACCAGATGTTCCGCGGCTTCCTCCATTGAGGACGCATCCACCTGCGCGAAACGCACGTTGCCCGAGCGATCAATGAAATAGATGTTGGGGTCCTGGTCCGCCTTCAGGCCGCCGCGGAACTTGCCGTCCTTATCCTCGGCAAACGGGAAGGTGATGCCGAGCGTCTTGGCGTTTTCCGCCGCGCCCTCGAAGCCCTTGGGGTTGTGAACGCCAAAGACGATCAGTCCCTTGTCCTTGTATTTTTCGGAGAGGGCCTGCGCGGTTCGCATCGCCGGGTGTGAGAGCTTGTGCCAGCTCGCCCACGTCACGATCATCACAGGCTTGCCCGTGAAGTCGCCCGCTTTCGGAGCCGTCCCCGTCCAGTTCGAGAGCTCGCCCAGTAGCGACTGGTTGAACGGCTTGAGCTGCAACGCATCAAGTTGCTGGCGCGTTGCGCCGGTGCCGCGATAACGCAGCGCGGGATCATCCACGCCGTACGCCGTGGCGACGACCGAAGACCCAACCCCCAAGAACGCGCAGACACAAACAATGGCGGCACGATTCATGCGAATACTCCGAGACAATGACCTGTCGGCAAGAGCCGACGGAAAACCAACTGGCCAGAGCGTACCACCCGCGCCAGAAAGCCCTCGCCCCGAACGCCGATGAGCCGCGTTGACCGATACGCGGCAAGCACAAGTATGTACCGCCAAATCACTCCAAGGTGTCCGAAAGCAAGAAAATGTTAGACATTTGTACGTGCAATACCCCCTAAACAGTGGAGCACTATCCCGCAAGCCATCGCCACATTGAGGGAGTCGATGCTCGCGTCGGCCTTTCGCATCTCGATTCGTACCCGTTTCCTACACGCACCCAGGGCCTCCAGGGTCAATCCCGGGCCTTCGCTTCCCAGCACGACCGCTACCCGATCCGCTCTGCTCAAGCCGCGGCACGCCTCACCGAGTTCTGCCGTTTCCGCACCGGGTGTCATGCCCCAGACCTCGAACCCGGCCTCGGCAATCTGGTGGAGCACATGTGGCCACGCGCTGGCGCGCAGGAACGGCACGCACATGGCCGCGCCCATGGAGACGCGGATGCTCTTGCGATACAGCGGATCCGCGCAGCGTGGCGAGAGCACCACGGAAACGCATGTTCCCCCCAGCGCGGCGGCGTTGCGAAACACTCCTCCAAGATTGTCATGATTCGTGAGATCTTCCAGGACGACGATCGGCCCGCCCCGTGCAAGCAGATCGTCGAGCGTGAGGGATGGCCCACGCACGCCGATCGCCAGCACGCCGCGGTGCATGTTGAAGCCGACGATCTGGTTCATCGTGGGCTGATTCGCGACAAACACCGGCGTTTCTGGCGGGAGGGGTGCGAGCGATTCCCGCAGTGTTTCCAGGCGAGATTCGGT